>CALGIR010000114.1 GCA_937915475.1 uncultured Bacteroidales bacterium | reverse complement strand
GACTATTTAACAACATTGCTATCTAACATACACGGGTTGTTATTTTATTAACAATTCTCTTTTTACCTTTGGAGATTCAATCTGAAGTCTACAAAGGAAATCGAATTATCTAAATTCATATCCGATTGTCATTCATTGGATGTGAATTTTTTTTATACCAAATATTGCATTAAAAACATAACAGAAATGGATTTTAGTTCAACGAAAACAGAAACCCTCCTTCTTCAAATGATTAGGGATTTTGCAGAAAAGGAGGTTAAACCACTTGCTGCAGAAATTGATGAACAGGAGCGCTTTCCTACCGAGACGGTAGAAAAAATGGCCCCGCTGGGGATTATGGGAATTCCCATTCCGAAAGAGTATGGTGGTGCCGGAGGGAATAATATGCTATACAGTATGGCTGTGGAGGAACTTTCGGCAGTTTGCGCAACTACTGGAGTTATAGTTTCTGCACACACCTCGCTTTGTGCTGTACCAATACTTGAGTATGGGAATGAGGAACAGAAACAGAAATACCTACCTAAACTTGCTTCGGGGCAATGGCTTGGCGCATTCGGACTAACCGAACCCAATGCCGGAACCGATGCTTCGTCGCAACAAACCGTAGCCGTTGAGAGTGGAGACAACTATATTCTAAATGGAACTAAAATCTTTATTACCAATTCTGAGTATGCTGATGTGTATATCATTTTAGCAATGACCGATAAATCGCAGGGTACAAGAGGAATAACCGCATTTATTGTGGAGAAGACCTTCCCAGGTTTTTCGGTTGGAAAAAAGGAGAAGAAATTGGGTATCCGTGGTTCTGCAACATGCGAGCTTATTATGGAGAATTGCGTTGTTCCCAAAGAAAATATGCTGGGAAAACTTAACAAAGGATTCTCACTGGCCATGAAAACACTCGATGGCGGTCGTATAGGTATTGCTGCTCAGGCTTTGGGCATTGCACAGGGCGCTATAAACGAAACCGTTAAGTATGTTAAGGAGCGTAAGCAATTTGGCAGGCCAATTTCAGCATTCCAAAACACCCAGTTTCAGCTAGCCGATTTGCAAACCCGGATTATAGCCTCCCGATTGTTAGTCCATCAGGCTGCTTTCAAAAAGGATAAAGGCCAACCCTACTCAGTAGAAGCTGCCATGGCCAAACTTTATGCGTCGGAAACGGCAATGGAGGTTACCAATAAGGCAATTCAGTTCCACGGTGGTTACGGTTATACTCGTGACTATCCAGTTGAACGTATGTTCCGTGATGCCAAAATTACCGAAATATACGAGGGAACATCAGAGGTGCAGCGTATGGTTATTGCTGGTGCTTTACTAAAATAAATTATTGGAATTAATAAATTCAGAACATACTTTGCCATGAAGATTATAGTTTGTATAAAACAGGTTCCGGATACAACCGAAATAAAAATAAATCCCACAACGGGAACCCTCATTAGAGAAGGTGTCCCAAGTATTATAAACCCCGACGATAAAGCAGGTCTTGAACTTGCGTTAAGCCTAAAAGATAGCTTCAACGCACATGTTACTGTGATAACCATGGGGCCACCACAAGCTGAGGACGTGCTCCGCGAAGCATACGCAATGGGTGTGGATAGAGCAATTCTACTCACCGACCGTAAATTTGCAGGAGCCGATACTCTTGCCACTTCGTATGCGCTGGCTAGCGCTATTCGTAAAATGGAGTTCGATTTGTTAATCACAGGTAGACAGGCAATTGATGGTGATACCGCTCAGGTGGGTCCACAAATAGCCGAACATTTAGACCTCCCTCAGGTATCCTACTTAGAGCATTTAGAGTTTGATGGAAAAAACACGTTTACCGTTAAACGCAGAATTGAGGATGGCTACGAAATGCTTCAGGTTGATGGACCATGCGTAGTAACAGTCCTTTCTGGTGCTTACAAACCCCGTTATATGACCGTTAGAGGTATAGTTGAAGCGTTTTCTCGTGATGTTGAGGTTTGGGGCTTCGAACAGATTGATGTTGAGGAAACAAAGTTAGGGCTAAAAGGCTCTCCAACTCGAGTTCACAAGGCATTCTCGCGCGGAGTAAAGTCTCCAGGTCAACTGTACGAGGTTGATGCCGATGAAGCTGCAGGCATAATCATGAGTAAGTTGAAAGAGAAGTTCATAATATAATCTTGGTAACAATGGAAAAATCAAAATATAAAGGCGTGTTCGTTTTTGTTGAACAGCGCAAAGGTATAATTCAGAATGTTTCGCTAGAATTAATAGGGAAAGCCCGCGATTTGGCCGATGCCCTTAACGATAAAGTTTATGCCATACTGGTTGGAAGCAAAATTGCCGATAAGGCTCAAATGCTTATTGCCCATGGTGCCGATGCGGTAGTTTATGCCGACTCACCTGAACTAAACGATTATCTTACCGAACCTTACACCCAGGCTATTTGTCATATTGTAAATGAGTACAAACCAAGTATACTGATGCTTGGCGCAACCACTATTGGTCGCGATTTGGGTCCACGTTTGTCGGCTCGCCTTAAAACAGGCTTAACTGCCGACTGTACAAAGTTAGATATCTCAGAGGAGAAAGAGTTCCTAATGACCCGCCCTGCCTTTGGGGGAAACCTAATGGCAACCATTGTGTGCAAGGAGCATCGTCCGCAAATGAGTACCGTACGTGCAGGGGTAATGCACAAACTACCGGCCGACAATAGCCGTAAAGGTGAGGTGATAGAGGTTAAAATCCCATTTAACAAGGATAAGTTTAGGGTAAAGCTATTGAGCAGCGTTAAGGAAAAAGCTGCAATGGTTGATATTAGTGAAGCCAAAATTCTTATCTCATGTGGTAGGGGTATGGCTAATGAGGAGGGATTAAAGGTTATTGATGATTTAGCCAAAACCCTTAATGCTCAAGTCTCAGCTTCACGTGCAGTTGTTGATGCAGGGCTTGTTCCCCAAGACCGTCAGGTGGGTCAAACAGGAAAAACTGTGCGTCCCGACTTGTACTTTGCAGTAGGAATTTCAGGAGCAATTCAGCACCTTGCAGGAATGGAAGAATCAGATTTTATTGTTGCAATAAACAAGGATAAAACCGCACCAATATTTCAGGTTGCCGACCTTGGTATTGTGGGCGATGCAAAGCAAATTGTAAAATTACTAAATGACCGATTAATAGGATAAAACCTTTTAAATTTCACTTAATACTCGACCCTACATATAGATTCGAAGCATATTTTGAAACAGAAACTTCAAGGTAAATCGGGAAGAATATTGTATTTTTGAAAAAATTAATGCCTTATTTCACTTAAATTGTTAAAAAACTTGCTTCGTGAGTAACAAACAGTAGTTAAAAGGCTAGGTATGGTAGATTTTTTTTAAATCTAAATCTTATTTCTGAAATAATCGAAAAACTATTAGGTATGAAAAATAAATTCATCTCAGCAGAAGAAGCCGCTTCAATGGTAAAAGATGGTATGACCGTTATGATTGGTGGTTTTTTAGCCGTTGGTAGCCCCACTAGCATAATTAATAAAATTGTGGAATCGGGTGTTAAAAATCTAACATTAATTTGTAACGATACAGCCTTTCCCGACAAGGGTGTTGGTTTACTTGTAGCCAATAAGCAAGTAAAACATATAATAACATCGCACATTGGTACAAACCCCAGCACCATTGAGCAATTTAATAACAAAGAGATTAGTATAGAGTTTAGTCCACAGGGAAATTTGATTGAACGAATCAGGGCCGCTGGCGCAGGTTTAGGAGGAGTTTTAACACCAACTGGCATAGGAACCATTGTACAAGAAGGAAAGCAAATTGTAAATGTGGATGGAATTGACTATATTCTAGAGAAACCTCTGCATGCAGATGTTGCATTAATTGGAGCTAGTGTATCCGACACCATTGGAAACTTGACCTATAAAGGGTCATCGCAAAATTTTAATCCAACCATGGCTACCGCTGCTAAACTTGTAATTGTTGAAGCGGAAGAGGTAGTAGAAATGGGCCAAATTTGTCCAGACAACGTTAGGACACAGTCCATTTTTGTAACACACATTGTAAAAAAATAAACTAAAATAAAATACTATGAATAACAAAGTTTTAATAAGGCTTAGAATGAGCACTCAAGATGCACATTATGGCGGAAATTTAGTAGATGGTGCTAAGATGTTAGCATTGTTTGGAGATGTAGCTACCGAACTTTTAATCAGGAATGATGGAAACGAAGGCCTTTTCAGGTCTTACGATACGGTTGATTTTTTGGCTCCGGTTTATGCTGGCGACTTTATTGAGGTTACAGGTGAGATTACTAAAGTTGGTAATACCTCCAGAAAGATGAGCTTTGAGGCACGTAAAGTAATTGTACCTCGTACTGATATCTCTGCTTCGGCAGCAGATGTGCTTGCTGAACCAGTTGTTGTTTGTCGTGCAACCGGCACATGTATTGTTCCTAAGGATTCTCAACGTAAATAATCTATTAAACTATGGAAAAATTAATTATTACAGCTGCTATATGTGGTGCTGAGGTAACCAAGGAGCACAATCCTGCGGTTCCCTATACCGTTGAAGAGATTGTTAGAGAAGCTAAATCGGCTGTTGATGCCGGTGCCGCAATTGTTCACCTGCATGTTCGTGAGGATGATGGCACTCCAACGCAGAGCAAAGCTCGCTTCAAGGAGTGTATCGATGCAATCCTAAAAGTATGCCCCGATGTTATTCTTATTCCATCAACCGGTGGTGCAGTGGGAATGAGCGCCGAAGAGCGACTACAGCCCACTGAGTTGCCAATTGAAATGGCAACCCTTGATTGCGGTACTTGCAACTTTGGCGACGAGGTATTTGAGAACACCATGCCCATGATGCGCGACTTTGGTAAGCGAATGATGGAAAACAACATTAAACCAGAATACGAATGCTTTGAAATGGGACATCTCGATACCATAGTCCACATGATAAAAAAAGGAGAGGCTCCAGGTGCACCTTTGCATTTTAACTTTGTTCTAGGCGTGCCCGGTTGTACCTCGGCAACAGTTGGAAACCTTGTTTGGATGGTAAATGCTATTCCAGCAGGGTCAACCTGGACGGCAACGGGTATTGGTCGCCATGAATTTGCCCTTGCAGCACCTGCAATTGTTATGGGTGGACATGTTAGGGTTGGTTTTGAGGATAACCTTTACATCGAAAGGGGTGTACTTGCAAAATCGAACGGCGAGTTAGTAGCCAAAGTGGTTCGCCTTGCAAAAGAATTAGGTCGTGGTGTAGCTACTTCGGCTGAAGCAAGAGAAATCCTAGGCCTTAAGAAAAAATAATTTCAAATCCTCTAAATAGCTTTTCTATATGAAAAAAGGGAATAAGTACGGAACTCACAGGGTTATTGAGCCTAAGGGTGTTTTGCCACAACCGGCAGATAAGATTGATAACAACATGGATGAGATATACGATAACGAAATTCTTATCGATGTTCAAACCTTAAATATCGACTCCGCATCATTTACCGATATTGAGGTTCGCGCTAAGGGTGACCACAAGAAGATTGCTGAGATTATGATGGGTATTGTTGAAAAACAAGGAAAACATCGCAATCCATGGACTGGCTCCGGTGGTATGCTTCTAGGAACGGTTGAGAAAATTGGTGATGCGCTAGTTGATAAAATAGACCTTAAGGTTGGTGATAAAATTGCAACCTTAGTTTCTTTATCGTTAACCCCACTTCGTATTGATAAAATTAAGGAAATCCGTCCTGATGTTGACCAAGTTGACATTGATGGTAAAGCCATTCTTTTCGAGAGTGGTATTTACGCTAAGATTCCCACTGATATGCCCGAGAAGCTCGCTCTATCCGCATTGGATGTGGCTGGTGCTCCTGCTCAAACTGCAAAACTTTGCAAACCAGGCGATACCGTGCTAATTATTGGCGCTGGTGGAAAATCAGGTATGCTTTGCAGCTACGAGGCTAAGAGGCGTGTGGGTGTTACAGGAACAGTAATTGGCATGTGCCACAGCCAAAAATCAACCGATAGATTACAAAAGCTGGGCTTTTGCGACCATGTATTTCCTGGTAATGCTACCGATCCTGTATCTATGATTGAAAAAATCAGCGAATTGACCGATGGCAAAATGGCCGACATTACCATTAACAATGTTAACATTCCCGATACTGAGATGACCAGCATACTTTGCACAAAGAACGACGGCTTAGTATACCTTTTCTCAATGGCAACAAGTTTTACCAAAGCTGCTTTAGGTGCCGAGGGAGTTGGTAGTGATGTTACCATGATTGTTGGCAATGGCTACACAAAGGGTCATGCCGAAATTACGCTTCAGATTCTTCGCGAAAGCGATGCCCTAAGAAAGGTTTTTACTGAGTTATACTCTTAAACTTAGGCTATTTGAAAGAACTATTTTTTACTGGTAACTAATTAAATGAAACATCCATGGTAACAGACTCAACACACAGTAATGATTACTCCATGGATGTTTCATTTCGGCATTGCCCTGTCTGCCGAGGCAGGCAAAAGGTGTACCTTTAGAAATAAAGAATTAATGTCATATAGTTAACAGGATGTTGCCTACTATTCAATTATAGCCGCCACATTCGACTACGGTCAGGCTGGGCGAAGTCGAAGCCTACAGCCTTAACTAAACGACATTGAATAAAGAATAGACATATGATTAAAATAGAAAATAAAAGTAGACGTAAGGTATTCTTTCCTAGCGTAGCGGACAGTGATTGGAACGACTGGAAATGGCAAGTTCGTAATCGCATTGAGACACTTGAGGAGTTAAAGAAATATATTAAGCTTACTGCCGAAGAGGAAGAGGGCATTAGTAAATCGCTACAAACTCTTCGTATGGCTATTACTCCATACTATCTTTCACTTATTGAGCCAAATAACCCTAACTGCCCCATAAGAAAACAGGCCGTTCCTTCGGCTGCTGAAACACACGTTTCACCTGCAGATTTAATGGATCCCCTACACGAGGATGAGGACTCTCCCGTTCCTGGATTAACCCACAGGTATCCTGACAGGGTTCTTTTCCTTATTACCGATATGTGCTCAATGTATTGCCGCCATTGCACCCGCCGTAGGTTTGCAGGACAAAAAGATGCTGCACTACCAAAGGATAATATAGATAAGGGTATTGAGTACATTGCTGCTCATCCTGAAGTTCGTGATGTACTACTATCAGGAGGTGATGCATTATTAGTTAGCGACAACCGTCTTGAAGAAATTATCAAACGTCTGCGAGACATCCCACACGTTGAGATTATTCGCATTGGTACTCGCACTCCAGTAGTTCTTCCTCAGCGTATTACTGATGATTTAGTGAATATGCTCAAGAAGTATCACCCAGTTTGGCTAAACACTCACTTTAACCACGCCAATGAGATTACCCCTGAGAGTACCGAAGCTTGCGCAAAAATGGCAAATGCTGGCATACCTTTAGGCAATCAATCAGTACTACTTAAGGGAGTTAACGATTGCCCAAATATTATGAAAAAGCTGGTTCATAAGTTAGTTATGATACGCGTTCGCCCATATTATATTTACCAGTGCGATCTCTCAATGGGACTTGAGCATTTCAGAACCCCTGTTTCTAAGGGTCTTGAGATTATCGAAAGCCTGCGTGGACATACCTCGGGTTTGGCAGTACCAATCTTTGTGGTAGATGCTCCCGGCGGTGGAGGAAAAACACCTGTTATGCCACAGTACCTTATCTCGCAGATGCCGGGTAAGATCATCCTACGTAATTTTGAGGGTGTTATAGCATCCTATACTGAGCCAACTGACTACGTGAACGATTGCCATTGCGAAGATTGTAAGAATCAGAAGTTTGAAGATGGCATTGCAGGTTTAATGCATAGCAATAAAATTTCCATTGAACCAAAAGAATTAAGTCGTAACAAACGAAATCATCATTAGATGGTTTTTAGCACGATGACACGTTTTGCTTCAATTTTCTTATGCAAAATGTGTCATTGTTTTTACACCATAATTAATAAGGGCAAACTAGGATGCCATTCATTGAAGATGTGCTCACCTACAAAAGCCTTTCAATTGTAGGACTCGAGAAGAATACTGGCAAAACGGAGACCCTTAACTATATTCTGAGTAGATTAAAGAATATGGATAAGCGGGTAGCTCTTACGTCTATAGGAATTGATGGGGAAAGTCGCGATATAGTCACTGATACTCAAAAGCCAGAGATTCGCATCTATCAAGGAATGATTTTTATTTCGGCGGAAAAGCATTACCTACAGCGTCGAATAACTTCCGAGATACTGGAAGTAAGCAATATTCATACATCCTTGGGTCGTTTAGTTATAGCCAAAGCAATAAGTTCCGACAAGGTTCTGCTTTCAGGTCCAGCCGATACGCAAAACCTTAGAACCCTAATTGCCAGCATGGCTAAATATGATATTGACTTAACCATGGTCGATGGTGCCCTGTCAAGGCTTAGCCTTGCCTCGCCAGCAGTAACAGAGGGGATGATCCTAACCACGGGTGCGGCATACTCTGCGAATATCCCAGTGTTAAGTGGGAAGGTTTAAAGTAAAACTTTTAAATAAAAGATAAGGGCTTGATTTT
>CALGIR010000113.1 GCA_937915475.1 uncultured Bacteroidales bacterium | reverse complement strand
GGATTAGCTACAACTTCGGCTGACAAAGTGTCAATATCTTCCGTGAGTTTTTCCCTGTTTCTGGGAGTTTTTTTGCGAGGCGAGATCTATAATCTCCATTTTTACAGTTCTACCATAAATTCTTTTTAGGTTATTCAGCCTTTCTTGGGTTATTACAGTGGCTAACGATTTATGTTTTTGCCACTTTATGTTTTTGGCACCTTGGGTGCTATTTATACCAATGCCATTATCTTCGATTTCAATAATTAACTTGTCATTCTTTAGGATGTAGCGAATATCAATCTTGCCTTTATGGCCCAAATGGATAATACCATGTTCAATGGAGTTCTCAATAAATGGCTGAGCAAGCATGGGCGGAATTTGAACGTGTTCCTCATCAATATTAGAGTTAGCGGTTATGCTATATTCAAACTTCCCATCGAACCTAAATGCTTGAAGATCCAAATAATAGTTGAGGGTCTCTTTCTCTTTGCCAATTGATATCAGTTTATGTCTTGAGTTCTCGAGGAATAGCCTAATGAGTTTAGAAAAATTTGCAAGGTATTTACCAGCTTTATAGGGTTCATTTCTGAATATATAACTCTGTATTGCAGTTAATGAGTTGAAGATAAAATGAGGGTTTAGCTGCGAAACCAGAAATCTTTGCTTTAATTCAATGATTTTACGTTTATCTTTTTTACGAAGATGAACGAGTAGGAATGCAAAGATAATTGTTAATAGGAGAAAGGTAATGATTGCCCCTGTAGCAAAGCAACCTGTGTTGCTTGTAACGTTAAACGATGCCAGACAGTTTTGGACTATAATTTGAGCAATCATGTAAAGGATAGCAAATAGTTAGCAATTAAACTGCATGCAATATAGCAAATACTATGGTTCTAGAACGCTTCGAGTATATTAATTTGACTATCTAGAATTTCATCGATAACTTTACATTAATCCTTCGAGAAGTAAGGTAGTTTGGAACAGCATAATTACCCGATTCATTGCTCTGGTTTGATACGGTTTGTACCCATAGGTAAGATATGGTGTTTTTAAAATCAAAAAGGTTAAAGATCTCAGCGCCAACCCACAATCCTTTTATCCAAGACTTGTTTTTTAAGAGTTTGCCAGCCTTAACTGTCCCATCCTTAAAAATCTTTGTAAATCCAATATCAACCCTTTTGTAAGAAGGCATACGCGCAACAATATCATACCTCTCAGAACGGGGAGAGTTGAAAGGTAATCCAGAACCATAAAAGCCTGTAAGATGCACTTTATAGCTTACATTGCCCGGAACAAAATCTTGGAAGAATACTCCAACGCTAAACCTTTGGTCAGTTGGGCGCGGGTAGTATCCAGGGTAAATAGTTTGCCCATTTTCCTCAAAACTATCACCTTGAATGTCTTCGTAGGTTTTCATAAGCGATAGGCTGGCCCACGATTCTGCACCTTTAACAAACTCACCGTTTACCTTAAAGTCGATGCCTTGTACATACCCTTTGGCAATATTTTTTCCTGCGTACAGAATTCGAACATTATCAACTTTATAGGGAATCAGATTATTTAAATGCTTATAGTAAAGTTCTGTTTGAAATCTAAAAGGCCGATTCCATGCTTGGAAAAGGTATTCCATTCCCAATACTGCGTGAATCGATTCCTGTGCTTTAATTTGATGATTAATTTCGCCGCTTGGAGGTCTTAACTCCTTGTAAGTTGGAGGTTGATGGTAGAACCCTCCCGATACGTGGAATGCAATATCGCGGTGCCAATCGGGTTTAAACATTATGGTAGCGCGTGGGCTGATAATTAGCTGATTATTAAAACTCCAGTACGTAAACCTAAGTCCTGCAGTTGTGGTTAGTTCACCAATAGCAAAGTCTTTCTTATTGCTATTCTGCAGAAATCCGTTAACTCTATGTGATGCTAACGTGTTTGATGACCTTAGTGAGTAGGATAATTGTAAGTTCTCCCCATTGTATGGAACTGCATAGTCCGATGAGTCTATTAAATCCCATTCGTTAATCATGTCCTCAATGCTTTCGTACTGATACCTGACGCCCCATTTGGTTGTGTTTTTTTTGGTAACATTTGAGCCAAGATGTTCAACTCGGTAAAAATTAGCATAAAGAAAGTTCCGTGCATGGTTCAGAAATCCACCAACTCCAACGTTTATTGAACTATCTCCATACGTCGTTGAGCCCAAGGTGTTATCGAGCTCATTTAAAAGATATTGTCCTCGGATATCAAATGTTTCAGCTTCGGTAGCAGAGTATACGCTTCCGATTAGCTTTAGCATACTTTGCTCTGTTGGTCTAAATTCAGCCGTAGCTGCACCTTGTATTGTTCTAAAACTGTTAACCTCTTGTCCTTCGTAAAATACTTTAAGTTGAAGAGCATTGGTAAACGATCCAAAGCGAGTTTCCCTTACATTTGGTGCAAATTGATAGTTGTTGGATGATAGATTGCCCAAAAAGCTAAGCTTAAACTTTGGCGAGAATCGGTATGCTAGGTTCGATTGAATATCGATGAAAACTGGTGTGTAATCACCACCTTCATCCAGTGACGATAGCATGTACTTAGAGGTTTTGTACCGTACACCCGTTAAGTGGCTAAAATTTTTGTTTTTTCCTATACCCTCGATAAGTCCGTTTGCTCCGAGCAGACTAACCTCTGCCCTTGCTCTATTTTCAGTGGGTTGCCTGTACTTGATATTTAATACCGACGACATCTTATCACCATACTCAGCATTGAAGCCTCCAGCTGAAAACTCAACTCCATCAACCATGTCGGAATTAATAAAGCTTAGCCCCTCTTGCTGACCCGAGCGGATGAGGAAGGGTCTATAAATCTCAACATCATTTACGTAAACCAAATTTTCATCAAAGTTCCCACCTCTCACAGAATACTGGGAACTCAGCTCGTTGGATGAAGAAACGCCCGGTAGCGACTTTAGAATCGACTCAAAATTACCAGAAGCATCAGGAAGAAATTCAATATCTTTATGGTTAATCCTTTCGATATTGCCAAAACGGCGATGCGATGTTGTAATTTGAATCTCATCAAGGGCACGGGAAGATTCAGCTAGTTCAATGTTTTGCTCAAGTACATTTTTTCCCTTAGTGCGAATCCTCAGGGTAACTGGGCTATATCCTATTGCAGAAAAGGACAGCGTGGTTGAGTCATCAGCCTCTACTTTAACTGAGTACACTCCTTTGGCATCACCTGCTACTCCCCAATTGGTTCCCTCAACCGTTACGTTAACAAATGGGATTGGATGCCCTTCTGTATCAGTAATCTTACCATTGATTACACAAACGTTTTGCCCAAAAGCATTAATGTATAATACTGTTAATATAAGAGTTACGATAAGTTTTATTGACTGTAAAAGATTGCGCAATGGAATTGTCTTTTAAAATTAGCTGTTTTTACTTTAACCTAGAAACCTTTATGAATTCTCTATTAAAGAACGCAAAGCTAAAAGAAAATTGTACATCACCACAAACCTTTTTTGATTTCTGATGATTTAATTAAACTGTGACATTTTGGCTCACACCCGAGCATGTTGATGTCATTGTGTCGTACAAGGCTGCTTGGTATAGTTTTTATGAGTTATGGGGTAGAACAGAATTAATTGATAACTAAAAATATAAATTACCATGACACTACTAAGTATTTCGCGCCCAAGCGCATTGAAAACAAGCCAAAACAGGAATGAGTATGGGGACTTTGTAAAAAGATTTGCCCAGGCAGTTGATAGATATGCTGCCGACTGCAAGAATATACCAGCGGTAAATATCATTGAGGAACCAGAGGCGTATAAAATTCAGCTCGTTGCTCCTGGTTTTAGTAAGGATGAGTTTTCTATTAATATTGAAAAGGAGGTTCTAACTGTTTCTGCAAATGTGCCTGATGAGCAAAAGCAGATTAAGTATTTGTTAAATGAGTTTACTAAATGTGAATTTAGTCGTTCGTTTACATTGGGAAAAACTGTTGATACCGAAAAGGTTGATGCTGAATATAAGAATGGTGTTTTAACCATTAGCCTCTCTAAAAGTGAGGAGGCAAAAGTGAAGCCTCCACGCAATATAGCAGTCAACTAAGGTTAATGCTTTCATAGACTTAAATGCTCAGATTTATATAAATCTGAGCATTTTTATTTTCCATCAACCAAAGTCTTATCTCTGGAACTAAAGAGCAATTCCTTGCTTGAACCATTGATTTTCATTAAAAAACTTTGAGTATTAGTACATATTATCTATTTTCGTGGATTGAAAAATGAAGAATTTATCAAATCTCTTTATTAGTTGACTAAAAGATAGTTAAAACTCTTATCATGGAAATTAAAGACCAGAAGGATCCGATCAGTAATGATCAGTTCGGTGAAGCCGAAGCTACGAGTAACCCTACCAATAGCTCTAACGACCCCCAAAACAAGTTTGAGGTGAGTGAATCAAAAGAAGAATTAACGGGTGCTGACAGTGAAAATGTTAATCATCCTTTGCCTAAAGAACAGGAAGAACCCAAGGCAGCAGGAGATGAGGCTCAAGATGATGCTTTGCCAGCAAATGAGGAATTAACAACTCCAGAATCGGAGAAAGAATCGATTAAAGCCGACAGTAAAAGTACTGAAAAAGAAGAGCTGAAGGGAGAAGAAGAGGTAAGTAAGGAAAAGGATTCTGTTGAGGATGATGATGTGGAGAGGGAGGAAGAGGAAGAAGAGGAAGAAGAGGAAGAAGAGGAAGAAGAGGAAGAAGAAGAGGAAGAAGAAGAGAGTGATAAGGATAGTTTACCAAAACAGCAGGTTGACTATTCGGACAAAACTAAAGAGGAGTTGGCAATTTTGCTGGCCGATCTTGTAAACACAAAACCAGTTAATCGTATTCGTGCTGATATTGAGAGTATTAAAATAAATTTTTATAAAAAGCATAAGGCTGAGAATGAACGTAGGCGGAAAGAGTGGATTGATGCAGGAGAAAGTATAGAGGAGTATAAGGCTCCCGAAGACCAAGTAGAGTCAGAAATAAAGGAGTTGCTGAAGCAATATAGAGAGAAAAAGTCTTTGTATAACAGAGAACTCGAAGGCCAAAAAATAAAAAACCTTGAGGCAAAGCAGGCTATTATCGAAGAAATTAAGGAGTTGATCAATAGGAATGAGTCTGTTAACCAAACATTCCAGAATTTTAGGGAATTACAAAAGCAATGGCGTGAGGTTGGATTAGTACCACAAGCAAGTCTTAACGACCTTTGGGAAACATATCATCATCACGTTCAAAACTTTTACGACTATGTTAAGATAAACGAAGAGCTAAAAGATCTCGACCTTAAGCGTAATTTAGAAGAAAAAATTTCGCTATGCGAAAAAGCAGAGGAATTACTTCTTGAACCATCTGTAGTTAACGCATTTAAAAAATTGCAGAAGTTGCATAATCAGTGGCGTGAGGTTGGACCAACTCCGAACGAGAACCGAGCCGAAATTTGGGAGAGATTTAAGGAGGTTACCACCACGATTAATAAGAAGCATCAAGCACACTTTGAAAATCTACGTGAGGAGCAAAAATCAAATCTTGAGGCAAAAAAAGCCCTTTGCGAAAGCGCTGAGGAGATTACCGCAAATGTAATAACCAACGCAAAGGACTGGAACAAGTTCTCAAAGGAGATGATTGAGTTGCAAAAAGTATGGAAGACCATAGGTTTTGCCCCCAAAAAGGATAATAATAAAATTTACGAAAGATTCCGTGCAGCTTGTGATACATTTTTTAACAACAAAAGAGAGTTTTACCAAGAAACTCGAGAGGAACAGACCAATAACCTACAGATGAAAATTGAACTTTGCATTCAGGCAGAAGGGGTAAAGGAGAGTACTGAATGGAAAAGAACAACAGAAGAACTCATTGGTCTTCAGAAGCGCTGGAAAGAAATAGGTCCAGTTCCACGTAAGCATAGCGATGAGGTTTGGAAAAGGTTTAGGGCAGCTTGCGATTTTTTCTTTGAAAGAAAATCCCAGCACTTCGATAAAATTGACAGCAAATACGAGGATAACCTGAAGGCCAAAGAACAATTGATCGAGGAGATTAATAGTTTTCAGGTAAGTGTTAGTGTCGAGGAGAGCCTAAAGGTGCTTAAGGATTATCAACGCCGTTGGGCCGAAATAGGCTTTGTACCAATTAAGAAGAAAGATGAGTTACAAAAAAACTATAGGGAGGCAATAAATAAGCATTTTGAAGGCTTAAATATTGATAATTCGCGCAAAACACTACTCAAGTTTAAAACTAAAATTGACTCAATACAGGGCAATCCTAGAGGAGAGAATAAAATTCGCTTCGAACGCGACAAACTGTTCAATCAGCTTAAACAACTCGAGAATGATATCGTGCTGTGGGAGAATAACATTGGGTTTTTTGCCAAGAGCAAGAATGCTGACCAACTTATTAAAGACGTTGAGCGTAAAATCGAGAAAACACGCAAGGAAATGAAGGTGCTTGAAGAGAAAATACGCTTTATCGACAGTATGGAGTAACCCATTTTCTACACAAATAGTAAACAACCATGCCACACAATACAAAATATATTTTTGTAACTGGTGGGGTAACATCCTCATTGGGCAAGGGTATCATTTCTGCCTCATTAGCAAAGTTGCTCCAAAGCCAAGGCTACTCAGTTACAATACAAAAACTTGACCCATACATTAATGTCGATCCGGGTACGCTTAATCCATACGAGCATGGTGAATGCTATGTAACCGAAGATGGAGCTGAAACAGACCTCGACCTTGGACATTATGAACGATTCCTAAATGTTTATACTACCCAAGCAAATAATGTTACTACAGGCAGAATATATCAATCTGTAATAAACAAGGAGCGAAGGGGCGAGTACTTAGGTAAAACAGTTCAGGTTATTCCTCACATAACCGATGAAATAAAACGTCGAATAAAGTTATTGGGAACAAAGAATAAGTTTGATGTAGTAATAACAGAAATAGGAGGTACTGTTGGCGATATTGAGTCTTTACCCTACATTGAAGCCGTTCGTCAGTTAAAGTGGGAGTTGGGTCCTACAAACTCAGTTTTTATCCACCTTACTTTGGTTCCATACTTATCTGCATCGAAGGAGTTAAAAACGAAGCCCACTCAGCATTCTGTTAAGGTTATGCTTGAGAATGGTATTCAGCCTGATGTGCTTGTTTTGCGAACAGAGCACCCTTTAACGCTGGAGATAAGAAAAAAAGTAGCCCTTTTCTGCAATGTTGGGCTTGAGGCAGTGGTCGAGTCCATTGATGTATCTACCATATATGAGGTGCCACTATTAATGCAGGAAGAGAAACTTGATGAGTTTGTACTTCGTAAGTTAAATTTGCCAATGGGCAAAGCTGCCGAACTCAAAGTTTGGAAGCAGTTCATCAATAAGCTTAAGAACCCTAAAAAATATGTGAAAATTGGGCTTATTGGCAAGTATGTAGAATTGCCCGATGCCTACAAATCAATAACGGAAGCAATAATCCATGCAGGTGTCTCAAATGAGTGTAAGGTTGACCTTGTTTTTATTCATTCTGAGGAGATTGTTTCTGATAATCTTGGCGAAATACTTAAAGACTTGCAGGGTATTCTGGTTGCTCCAGGGTTCGGGCATAGGGGGATTGAAGGTAAAATATTGGCAGCAAAATATGCGCGTGAGCAAAATATACCATTTCTTGGTATATGTCTTGGAATGCAATGCGCAGTAATAGAGTTTGCCCGTAATGTGCTTGGATACAAAAATGCAAACTCAACAGAGATGGTAAGAAGCACAGCATATCCTGTAATTGATTTAATGGAGGATCAAAAGGGGGTAACCGACAAGGGCGGAACCATGCGGCTTGGTGCATACCCTTGTAGAATAAGCAAAGGTTCGAAAGCATTTGAGGCATATAAAACACAGGATATTTTGGAGAGACATAGGCATCGTTTTGAGTTGAACAATACTTATATCGAAGACCTGAAGAAGCATGGAATGATTGCTACAGGTATCAATCTCGATACAGATCTAGTGGAAATAGTGGAGTTAGAATCGCATCCCTGGTTTATTGGCGTTCAGTTTCATCCAGAATATAAGAGCACCGTAGTAAATCCGCACCCACTTTTTGTAGCTTTTGTTAAGGCTGCATTATTGCTTGTGAAACAGGGAAGCTTTAACATATCGGGGTTTTAAATTTTTTTAACATCAGTTTTCCTCTTATTAGGGTTAACTTTGCAAAATTATTATTATCAAATAAACACACGTAATGGATAGAAATACGGTAACTGGACTAGTAGTCATATTCTTAATCCTCATTGGGTTTAGCTATTTTAATAAGCCATCGCAGGAGGAAATAGCAGAAGCCAAGTACAGGAGAGACTCAATAGCCTTAGTAAGACAAATAGAGCAAAAAGCGTTAGAGGTTAGGTTGGCTGCTGAAGCTGAACAAAAGCAAAGTGAAGAGTCTTTGGTAACTGGAAGTAATCTTTTACAGAATTCTTCATTTAGCCAGGCAGTTACGGGTAAAGAACGTTTTATCACACTTGAGAATGACCTCTTGCACATTAAGGTCTCTACGCTAGGAGGGAGTGTATACTCTGCTGAACTGAAGAGTTTTAAAACGTATACTCAGGAGCCCTTAGTTTTACTAGGGAATGATGCGAATGTTTTTGGATTTCAGTTTTGGGCAAGTAATAAAAATGTTGAAACCTATAACCTGTTTTTTGAAGCATTAAGTACCGATACAATACTAAGTACTGTAGGCAAATCACATCAATCCTTAACCATGAGGCTTGCTGCAGGGGAATCGTCCTATATTGATTATATATACACTATCTATCCAGAGTCATACCAGATTGATTTTGACGTTAAATTTACCAATATGGATAGGATTTTTTCAGGAACACCAGGCTCAATCGATTTAGTGTGGAATGCCATTATGCCTCAGTTTGAGAAGAGCCCTGAAAAAGAAGGACAGTATACAACAATAACCTACAAACTCCCAAATGGCGATTTTGAGGAATTAAATGCCAGAAACTCTTCTGTCTCTGAAGATGTTAAAACACGTATCTCATGGATTGGATTTAAACAGCAGTTTTTCTCAACGTTCTTAGTTTCCGATGATAATTTTTTAAATGCTCAACTTGAGTCTACTAAAATTGAGGATGGCTTAAATATTAAGCAGTTTTCATCGCGAATTGCTTTGCCAGTTAATAACGCAGCAAACGACGAGCATAACCTAAAGATGTACTTTGGCCCAAACCACTTTAATACGCTAAAAGCATATGAGTATGGTTTTGAGGATGTTGTTCCACTCGGTGGTTGGATAATTAAGTGGATTAACCGTTATGTTATTATCTTTCTATTCGATTTACTAGACAATAAAATTGCAAGCTACGGTTTAATCATCTTCTTACTTACCATTATAATTAAGCTTGTATTCTTTCCGCTCACCTATAAATCGTATCTGAGTCAGGCAAAAATGAGGGTGCTAAAGCCTCAAATTGATGAGATTAATAAAAAGTATCCTAAAAAGGAGGATGCAATGAAGAAACAGCAGACCACTATGGCTCTCTATAAAAAGGTTGGAGTTAGCCCAATGGGAGGATGTCTGCCAATGCTTATTCAGTTTCCATTTCTTATTGCAATGTTTAGGTTTTTTCCAGCATCATTTGAGCTTAGGCAAAAAAGTTTTCTGTGGGCAGAGGATTTGTCGACCTATGATTCCATCATAGATCTTCCGTTCAGCATCCCAATGTATGGCGATCATATAAGCTTATTTACGTTGCTTATGGCAGCGTCACTCTTCCTAACATCTAAGATGAACTCTGCCCAAATGGGCGACGCTAATGCTAGTATGCCAGGCATGAAGTTTATGACCCTTTACATGATGCCCGTAATGCTGCTGGTAATATTTAACAATCACTCTGCTGGCCTTAGCTATTACTACTTACTTTCGAACGTAATTACACTCGGGCAAACGCTAATAATTCGTAGAACGGTTGACGATGAGGCTATTCTTAAAAAGTTGAACGAGCACGCCAAGAAACCAGTTAAAAAATCGAAGTTTCAAGCAAAGTTAGATGCTATGACTAAGCAGCAACAGCAGTTACAAAAGCCTAAAGGGAAAAAATAACTAGAAGCAGATTTACTAACTTTTATGAATCCCCAATTTATTGGGGATTTTTTCTAATAAAAAAATCCAAACAGATATTTATCTGCTTGGATTTTAAATAAATAGTGAGATGTTATTTATTCAACAATCTGAATCATCTTGAAGGGGACTTTGATAATTGACTCATAATCCTCACCTGCTTCAAGCATATCTTCATCATCCTCTTCGTAATACCAGTTAACAATCACGTTATTTTTAAGTGCCTCTAATTTCTTAAATACATCGAGGATGCATTTAGAAGAACTAGTATTGAAATATTCAAGATGAATATTAACAACTGTTTTGGCAGCAGTAGCCTTGGAGTATTCCTCGAGCCAATCAACAATTGGCTTGTAGAACTCAATGGAGTTCTCGGGAATTGATCGTCCTTTAATTTCAATTACTCCTGTTTGAGGGTTCATGCTTACAGTTGGAGTTTTTGGGGTTCCTTCTATGCTTATCAATTCCATAATATTATAATTTATTTTATGTTATTTCAAAAGTTAATGAATACAGTCAAATTAAAAAATAAGTATGTTTTGTTATAACCAAAGAAGTTATATTGCAACTTATTACCCGTCTTTCGAGCCATATCAATTAGGCCAAGTCCTCCACCGCCTTTTTCTGAAAACTTTTGATTATTAAGAACAAATTTATAAAATTCTTTTAACTCTTCGGCGGAAAGAGCATTAATCTTATCAATTTTTTCTTTAATTATTTTCACTTTATCCTTATGTACAAAATTACCTGTTGATATTCTGAACCCATTTTCAAGCCTGTTTAGAATAAAAATCCCAAAGTTTGATTTGGTTTCATCATCCTGACCTAAGTCTAAAGGCGTATCAACATGATGGTATAGGTTTTGTAAACTTTCAACTAGAACGTTGTAGAGTTTCTTTTTAATGATATTTTGAACATCGAAATTCTCGAGTTTCAATTCAACCATGCTTAGCGTATTGGCAATCAGATTGGAATCGATATTGCCCTTATAAGCAACGATCACCTCGCCTTGGTTCATTTTTTCAAAACATTGCTCTAGGAATAAACTCATCGAGATGATAGTTAGAATTTTGTTAATAACTCATACATATAACAAATGTATAAATATTTAATTCAAAACTAACAAAAAAGGCCAATATTTGCCCTAAAAAGAACGGCTTCTTAACTTCTGGTTTTGTTAAAAGCGGATATGTAATAAGTTAGCAGAGATTGAATTATTGTTTATTCTGATATTTTGCCTTTTTACTGCCAGAGTATATGTTGTAACATTGATACTTGCATTCAATTGGCCCATTAAATAGTGTGGTTGGATTTGAGGCGTGTAATCCAAAGTTCTTCAAGGCTTCACCATTACCGCTTAGTACCCATACGCTGTATCCTTGGTACCTTTGCTTAAATGTGTCGCCTAATTGCTTATAGAATGTAGTGATTTGGTCTTTTTTTAACCGTTCGCCATAGGGTGGGTTAGTGATTACTGTACCGGGTCCCTCGGGCGGAAAGAAATCGAATATTGACTGTTTTTCTATTGATATCAATTTCTGGATACCAGCTTCCTTTAAGTTACTCTGAGCAAAATCGACTGCTCTTCTCGAAATATCTCCACCAATAATAATAGGATCGATATCTCGTTCATAGCTCTCATCGTTAAACACCTTTTCAAAGGTTTCCTTCTCAAAGTTGAGCCAGTTTTCAAAAGCAAATTGCTTACGGAAAATACCAGGAGCCATACCTTTGGCAATAAGCGCAGCTTCTATTAATAAGGTTCCTGAACCACACAGCGGATCAATAAATGGAGTTGTACCATCCCATCCAGAAAGCATGATTAGCCCTGCAGCAAGTACCTCATTTAGCGGGGCAACATCCTGATGAAGCCTGTAACCCCTTTTATGTAATGATTCGCCCGATGAGTCGAGCAGGATAGTACAATCCTGTTCGGCTATATGGATATGGATTTGGATTTGCGGATTTTTGGGGTCTACAAATGGACGTTTCCCAAATCTATCTCTGAAATGGTCTACAATAGCATCTTTTAATTTAAGAGCCATGAAGTGTGAATGGGTGAAAATACTCGAGTTTACAGTTGCGTCAACAGCAAACTTGTGCGACAAATCCATGATTGAAGTCCAATCGAATTTTTTGGCAATACTGTACAACTCTTCCTCGTTTTTTGCTTTAAAGGTATGGATTGGCAGCAAAATACGTGTTGCAGTTCGGACTTGGAAATTGGCACGGTAAAGCATTTCGGTTGTGCCCGTAAAGTTTACCATCCTTCGTTGTTCTTCAACGTTTTCGGCTCCAATTGCTCTTAACTCGTTGGCCAAAACACCCTCCAACCCATGGAGGGTTTTTGCCACAAATTGCGTTTTTTTGTTCATTGTCACTAAAGGCTATCGCTTTTTTGCTTTGGTTATTAATGCTTTCCCGTCTCGCCCTTTTTTTGAGAAAGCATCGAGAATTGTTTCTGCATCGGCAAAGGGAACGGTAACAAAAGAGAACTCCTCGTATACACCTATATCGTCAATTTTGTTATCAGAAATCTTAACTTTCGTTCTTATAAATGATGATATCTTTCGGGGATTCATTCCATCCTTTTTTCCGAGTGCAATAAAAAGGCGTGTTGTTCCTGTATTGTCAACATTGAAAGTCCGAATTTCGGGATAACTCTTTTCTTCAAGTTGATTTTTAAATGCCATACGGAGGAGTGATGCTAGTGCAATTTCGGGACTATTTACCTCGAGTATTCCTTCTGCCATAGCAAGATAATCAGCATATGTTTCGCTTTCGACTATTGCCTGAAGTTCATCCTTAATACGCATTTTTTTTATCTCAATAATATCTTGCGCATCGGGGAGTATTTCCTTTCGTATATTCGATTTTATTGTCTTTTGGAAAAAGACAAATTTTCGGTACTCATCAGGGGTGATAAAGGTTATTGCCGTTCCCTCTTTGCCTGCTCTGCCCGTTCTACCCACTCGATGGATATATGAATCGGGGTCCTGAGGTAGGCTATAGTTTATGACGTGGGTTAAATCAGATATATCGATACCTCTTGCAGCAACATCGGTTGCAACTAGAATGTTAATAAACTTATTTCTAAACTTTGTAAGCGTTTTTTCCCGCTGAGCCTGCGATATATCTCCGTGAAGTCCATCACAGGAGTATCCGCGTTCCAATAAGCGCGACGATAAGGTATCAACATCAACTCTTGTTCTACAGAATACCAAACCGTAAAACTCGGGTTCAATATCAATTATTCGGGTAAGGGCATCAAACTTATCGGCACGTTTAACCTCAAAGTAAATTTGATCGGCAAGGTTTGTGGCACTGTGCTGATTACCTACGGTTAGAATACGAGGGTCGTTCATAAACTTCTTCGATAGTTTAACAATCCTATCGGGTATTGTAGCCGAAAAAAGAAGCATACGCTTGCTCTTTGGGGTATGGCTTAAAATAAGTTCAATATCCTCAATAAAACCCATATTAAGCATCTCGTCTGCCTCATCTAATACTGCCCAGGCAATGTTATCGAGCAATAGATCTTTTCTTTTTATTAAATCGAGTACACGGCCAGGTGTTCCAACAACAACATCGGCGCCTCTCCTAAGTCTACGCTGTTGTTCAGAAATAGATTGACCCCCGTACACCGTAATGATATTGATGTTGCGGTTACCTTTAAACGAGATAATCTCATCGGTTACCTGAAGTGCAAGTTCGCGGGTGGGAACAAGGATAATGGCATTTATTTTTCCGTCTTTTCCTTTTGCTAGTCCTTCGATGATTGGTAAGCCGAATGCTGCGGTTTTGCCAGTACCTGTTTGTGCTTGACCGATAATATCGCAAGTTTCATTAAGCAGAACTGGTAAGGCCAATTTTTGGATTGGCGATGGGACTTCGAATCCCTTTTCCAGAATGGTCTTTAGCGTTTCTTCGCTAAGTCCAAACTGTAAAAACTCTGAATTTGTATTCATTTAAATTTTAATGTGTGCGAACAATTTAACCCCGCTTTACCACATTCCATGTTACTAGTATTATGCAACCGCTTATCTAAACTTAATGGCTTATCTGAGCCATTGGTTTAGACAACTTTACCCCCTTTGGGTATCCTTTAACCGCATCGTCATAGGTGAATGAAAAAATGGAGATTCCTGTTTTCTTAATCCTTTACAAGGTGCTTATAACTGTCCCAGCTATTTAGCACATCGATGGCTTTCTGAAGGGCCTTGTTGTTCTGATTAACAATTTGAAAATAATAGTTGGTTGAAAATTGATTTAGCGCAATTAGCGCTTTTAGTTGTATTAGGATCTCGTCCTTTGATGTATTGAAACCATCAGAATCAGATTCTAATCCCTGATTTTCGGCAAAGGTAAGCAATTCATCTATAATATTTTGATTTACAGTGAAATTCTTATTGAATTTTTCGAAGGAACCATAATTACGCTTCAGATTACTTCTATTCTTATCAATATAGGTATGTATGAATTGGTTGATAATCCCTTTGCGTATTAGTTTTCCGTAGTATTCGGAGTAGTGGGTAGTATCAACGGGAATAAATATGTCGGGCATTATGCCTCCGTCACCGTAAACTACCTTGCCGGTATTTAAGGTAAAATATTTTAGTGAATCGGGAATGCTTATGCTATCGGCATGAAAAAACTCACCATTGTTGTATCGCTGAGTAAGCTCGCTGTAGTAACTCTCGAGCTCATTGGGATTGTATGGTTTTTGAATTACCCTACCGGTTGGAGTGTGGTATCGTGCTACGGTAAGCCTTACCATTGAGCCATCGGGTAGGGGGAGCTGGTTTTGAACAAGCCCTTTACCAAACGATCTGCGACCAATGATAATCCCTCTGTCCCAGTCCTGAACTGCACCAGCAACAATTTCGCTTGCCGAGGCCGATCCCTCATCAATCAGGATAACAAGTCGTCCTTCTTGTAATTCCCCTTTTGTAGTGGCAATAAAATCAGTTTTTGGGGAGTTTCTTCCCTCTGTATAAACGATGAGTTTCTTCTCTTTTAAAAAATGATCGGCAAGAGCAACGGAAGCATTCAAGTATCCACCACCATTTCCCCTTAAATCGAGGATGAGGTGCTGCATATCTTCCTCCTTAAGTTTCAAAAGTGCTTCGAGGAACTCGCTTTCGGTGGTTAGTGCAAAACGGTTAAGCTTTATATAGCCAATTTTGTCATCAATCATGTATGAGGCATCTAGGCTATGGATTGGAATTTTATCCCTAATGATATTAAATTCAAGTGGTTTTGATGAGTTTCTTCGAAGAATTCGAACGGTAACCTGTGTACCCTTATCACCTCTTAGCATTTTAAATACTTCGCTATTCTTAAGCCCAATACCAGCAACATTTTTGCCATCAACGTCAATAACTCTATCTCCAGGCATTATTCCAACCCTCTCGGATGGGCCACCAGGAATAGGATTTACCACTATCAGAGTATCGTTTAGAATATTAAATTCAACGCCAATTCCCTCAAAATTACCCTCAAGGGGTTCATTCATGGCCTTTACATCCTCTTTGGTGATATAAACGGAGTGTGGATCAAGTTTTTTGAGAGTCCCAATAATTGCATCATCAACTATACGCTCAGAACTAACCGTATCAACATATTCCGATGATACATACTGAATGAAACGGATTAGTTTATATATGCTGAGGTTCGATGTGTTTTGACTGTAAATATTTGCACTTGAAAATGATATTAAAAGGGCAATGATTATGGTTGTTTTTGATATAAAGCGTTTTACCATGAAATCCTATTTTTTTTTTGATAAATTAACTGTAAACCAATCCGATATATAGTAACGCAAACCGAAATGAAATGTTTTGTATCTATTCCCATTCAATTGTTGCTGGTGGCTTTGAGCTTATGTCGTAAACTACTCTATTTATTCCCTTTACCCTGTTAATTATTTCGTTGGATATTTTTTCCATAAATTCATAAGGGAGATGGTACCAATCAGCTGTCATACCATCGGTAGAAGTAACGGCTCTTAGGGCAACCGCAAACTCATATGTGCGCTTATCATCCTTTACCCCAACAGTTTGAACAGGAAGTAGTATAGCACCTGCCTGCCAAATTTTATTATATAAATCGTATCGTTTAAGCCCATTTATGTATATGCTATCGGCTTCTTGCAGTAGTTTAACCTTCTCTTCAGTAACCTCACCCAGCACCCTAATGCCAAGCCCAGGCCCCGGGAATGGATGGCGGTTAAGAATAGCCCTTGGGATTCCTAATTCTGTTCCCACAAGACGGACCTCATCCTTAAATAAAAAGCGTAATGGTTCAATAATCTTGAGATTCATCTTCTCTGGTAACCCACCAACGTTATGATGTGATTTTATTGCCACTGAAGGGCCTTTTACTGATATTGATTCAATAACATCAGGGTAGATTGTGCCCTGTGCAAGCCATTTAACATCCTTAATGTTTTGAGCTACCTCATCAAAAACCTCAATAAAGTTTTTTCCAATGCTCTTACGCTTTAGTTCAGGGTCAGTAATGCCCTTTAGATCGTTGTAAAACTTTTGTTTAGCATCAATTGTAGTAATATTTAACCCTAGCGTTTTGTAGGAGTTGAGTACTTGGTCAAACTCATCTTTTCTAAGTAATCCATTATCAACAAAAATACAGTTAAGATTTTTCCCAATGGCCTTATGAAGTAGAAAGGCAGCAACCGAACTGTCAACACCACCCGATAGGCCAAGTATAACTTTATTATCTCCTATTTGATTTTTTAGTTTCTCTACTGCTTCGTTTACAAACGATGCAGGAGTCCACTCTTGTTTGCATCTGCATACGTCTATCAAAAAATTCTGAAGAATAGATAAACCTAGGGTTGTATGGTGAACCTCTGGATGAAATTGAATGCCAAATGTGTCCTCATTCTCCACCTCAAAGGCGGCTACCTCAATATTCTCAGCACTTGCAACTATTTTAAAGTTTGAAGGAATACTTGTAATGGTATTCCCATGAGACATCCAAACCAGAGTGTTTTGATTTATACCCTTAAATAAAGCCGAAGTATTATCAACAATAGAGAGCATTGTACGAACATACTCCTTATTATCTGATGGTGTAACCTCACCTCCATCTGCTTGTGCAATCAGATGGGCACCAAACCCTATGCCTAATAGGGGTAACTTTCCCTTAATTCCCGACAAATCAAGGCTTGGAGCCTCTGGGTCGTGAACCGAGAATGGGCTACCGGAGAGGATTACCCCTTTTACACTTTTATCGATTGTGGGGTAATTATTAAAAGGATAAATTTCGCAGTAAACATTGAGTTCTCTTACCTTTCGGGCAATAAGCTGTGTGTACTGTGAACCAAAATCGAGGATTAAAATTTTATTATGCATGGGAATATTGATTAAATGATTGTGCAAAGTTAAAAAAATAGATAGAGCGTTTGGTAATGGTGAAGCAATTTTAAATAGAAAATACTAGCCCATCTTCGGCCGAATAGGTTTCTGGAAAGATTAATCGCGCTTCATCTAACAAAGGGGTGATATCTTTGTAACGCGATGAGTAATGGCCAATAATCAGTTTTTTGGCATTGGAGAGCTTCGCAATTTGAGCAGCTTGTTCAGCAGTTGAATGGCCTGTTGTTTTTGCCATCTTCTCGAGTCTCTTATCAAATGTAGCCTCATGATAGAGCAAATCAACGTTTTTAGTATAATTGGCCAATTTCTCAAAGTAACGCGTGTCGCTACAATATGCGTACGATCGTGGTGGTGATGAAATATAGGTTAGTTCCGCATTGGGAATAACTTCACCCGTTTCGGAAGTGAAATCGCTTCCTCTTTTTATGCTAGTAATATCTGTAAGAGATAATTGGTACTTTTCAATGGCTTCCTTTTTAATATTAGGAAGTTTTGGCGATTCTCTAAATAGGAAACCATTGCACGGTATCCTGTGCTTTAGTGGGAACGACTCAACGATGATATTATCTGTTTTAAGAATTACCTTGTGTTTTTTACTGTTTAATGGTATGAACTCAATTGGGAAATTAAGCTCGTTTACAAAAAAAAGAATATTTTGGTTGAGGATTGGTTGAAGAGACGCATGAGCGAAGATTGAGAGTTTTGTTTTTCGTCCCAACAGGTTCAAGGTTGCAATAAGTCCAACTAGCCCTAGTGTATGGTCACCATGCACATGCGTTATAAATATGCTGTCAATGCGTGATAGCCTTAATTTATACTTTCGGAGTTGAATTTGGGTTCCTTCACCGCAATCAATTAAAAACAACCGCCCATGCGCATTGAGCACATGAGCGGAGGGAAATCGTTTTGAGGTAGGTAGTGCACTGCTACTACCTAATATGGTTACAAAGAATGTCACTTCTCTTGTTTCTCGCTTTCTGCTTTGCTAATTATTT
>CALGIR010000112.1 GCA_937915475.1 uncultured Bacteroidales bacterium | reverse complement strand
ATTTTGTCCATACCAAAGTATTTTTCAACAAATTTGATTCTTGAACTCAAAATGAATTCAAAACCTAGCCACACGAATGCACAAACAGCAAATATCATGGTAATTCCCATCAATGGGTTACTATACTTTGAAGGATTACCGATGTATACAGCTATAATAGGAATTAAAGGGCTTAGCAAATAAATTAGATACCAAAATAATTTTATTATCAATTATATTACCCCCTAAAAAAAATAATTGTTTTAATATTGCATACATTTCCTACTTTGTTCATAATTTCGCCTGCTTTATATCATATCTTTTGTATACTATACCATAACCTACAACTTAATGAATATACTTAATTCTAACTTCTAAATCACAAAATTTCAAGAAAATCTTCCTCTTATGCTATTATTTTAGCATTTACACTTATTTTTGTTTAGTAAACTCGTTCACTCTAAACCAGCCTGATACGGTTTCTGTTCGTCAGTTTGAGACTTTGCCTCCGCGGCTACGCTAGATCCGCCACAACAGCACGTTACAAAATTATGTACGATTTTAGATTCTATAATCCTACCACAGTATTTACAGTGGATACTATTCTTCAATATTTCATCGGATTTTTTCTTCCTTGAATCGGCCATGTTTATCTCTTTCCCATTGCAATAGAAGACTATCACTCCATAGGGGCCTTAGGTGATCAAAAAAGTGCCATTAGAGCCTAGTAGGCCTTGTTAAAAATAGGTACCAATTATACAACATACATCTCAGGAACAATAACTCCTAGAGTTACCTTCATCTCAAACGGGAAGTAATCATCTAAAAGTCTGACAATATTTTATTATCTCCATGTAAAATCAAGGCTATATTCTACCATATTTACTCTCTTTGCCATATAATCTTTCCCCTAATTTAAAATTAAAATGATATTTCTTCTATATAATTAATCAATTTACTTTCCTCTATTAATCCATCATTAACAACTTCTTCCCTTGTCACGCCATATGGTGTTCCTCCAGAAGTATATCCAGCAATAAAATAAAACGTTTCATTATAATCAATATAATCATTTAAACTTTCTGATTGTTTCTTTCGAAGTTTATGTTCTTGCTTTAACCTTTCCTGTGCTTTTAAGCTTTCTTTTACTTGCATTATATATTCTGGTTTAAAGTTGTATCCAAGCATCTCTAATTCTTTAATGGCACATAATTTGTTAACTCCAAAGTATTTACTATAACCTTTGATTATATTCTTCCCTTCATACCTAGGGATCCAATACTTAGCAGCTTTAATTCTACCCTCTCTTTTCATCCCTTTACGTTTTGGTGCATTTGATTTTATTTTTTCCTTCATCACATGTCACTTCCATTTATTTTTTTGAATATATACCCTTAATTCTAACTCATTTATATTATATTCTTTATCCTATAATTTATCTATTTTCCCGCTGCAACAGGATTATGGTTTCCACGTGGCTCGAGAGGACAGAATGAATGTCATTTGAGCGTATCCGTTCTCGGAAACATATCCACTACGTTTTTGGCACTATCGGTAGGCGGGAACATATCGACCTTCAACTATCACACCATTAAATGTGTTTAGTTAATAATATCGCCTTTGTTTTTAGCTAAATTTTCATGCCATTCTCGTCGCTTAGTAGCTGTCGGTTTCGTCCACTCTGTTTCTTCACCAATAATTTTTAAAGGTTCTTGTGAGCGATAAGAACGCGTTAAGTTACCAGGGAACTTTTTGTCAGTAACATTTGGGTCGTTTTCAAATTCACCTGTAGGTTCTACTATATAAACGCGTTCTCTTCCTTTTCCTTTTGCTAATGCTGCTGCAAGACCTGCCCCATTGACATTAGCAGTGAAATAAATATGGTTCATTTTAAGCCCAGGTTTGTAATTTGAATTTCCACCCGCTATCAGAAAATCACCAACTTTCAAATCTGCCTTTGTCCCATGGTAAAATGGGCCTTTATCTGTTAGTGCACCATTATATGATTTGGCCAATTCATAATTTCTAGTTGCCTGTTCAGAATCACCCAACTCCTCATAACAGTTGGCAATGTTTATATACAACGTGGAGTAAGCACTCTTAACGTTATCATCATCTATATTTTGTGCACACTGTAAGGATGTTTCCATCCATTTTAATTTATCTGTAATATTTTCTTGTATACGAGCTAAATGATAAGCTGCGATAAATCTTTCATAGTCATCCGTTGCTTCGTGCCATGCTTTATGAAACATCGCAATCGCACCCTCACTGTTTCCACAGTCCTCCAATCCCATCCCACTCATGCAGATTTTAATAATAACGTTATTTGGATCAAATTTTTTATTCATCTAATCTTACCTCCAAATTAATTGAATGTTATGATGAGTATATCCAGAACTTCAACTGCTCAAGATCTTCTCCATTGGCTTGCCTTTTGCCAATTCGTCGATTAATGAAGCAGACCAAAATAATCACTATCCCAAATCCCCCAACAAATCTCACTAATATACTATCGAAGTATAGCAGTTGAAATTCAGAACGAACAGTCTATATTTGCAATTTTGTATATGTTATAATTAAAGTGAGGAAGAGTATATTATCAGTGAAGTTAAGCTTTTATTGTTTCGGGGGTGCCTAGCACAACCCGAAATTAGCTACGCCAAACATTCACCAATCGTACCGTTTACGAAAAGGGCACTCTTAATAGGAGCGCCCTTTTCGTAAACATTGATGTAATTAATAGTCTTTTTTCTTTACTGGAATCCAAATTTCGCTTCTATACTTAGGATTCCCAGTGTCTGGACTCTCACTCCATAAAATTTCAGGACCTTCAACCGCCTCGTATCCTGATGATGGAAACCACTCTGAATATATCCTACCCCACACATTTTGAAGTGTTTCCGGGAATGGTCCAATCGATTCAAATACAGCCCAAGTACTAGCATCAATTTTTAATACATCAAATTCTGCTGTTTCATCACTTGAAGTTGCTACACCGATGTAATGATCTAGTTCTCCTCTTTCTTCCATTCTTCCTTCCGAGAAATTAGTGGAAGCACTAATAATACCTGTTGGTTCTACATTTGAAATTGCTTTTAATTGTTTAATAACATCCGTGGTTAAAAGTTCAGTCATTTTTGCAATCTCTGGATTGACACCTTTAAAAATAATTGGAACTCTCTTCTTAAATCCTACTAACTTAAAAGGTCCTTTCTCAACAATACGATAGTTCATTTCGCATCCTCCTTTAATTGATAATTGAAAGGTC
>CALGIR010000111.1 GCA_937915475.1 uncultured Bacteroidales bacterium | reverse complement strand
CTTGTGCGAGTTCAATTTTTGCCGGATCCATTAGTGGGCTATGGAAAGCACCTCCCACTTTTAGCGGAAGCGCTCTTTTTGCACCAGCTTCCTTAAGCTTTTCACATGCAATCTCAATGCCTTTCATACTCCCAGAGATTACCAGTTGACCAGGGCTGTTATAGTTGGCAGGAACAACAATCTCGGGTATTTCGGCGCAAATCTTTTCCACAACCTCATCCTCTAATCCAATGATAGCTGCCATGGTTGATGATTCGAGTTCGCAGGCTTTTTGCATCGCCATTGCCCTTTTTAAAACTAGTGAAAGCCCGTTTTCAAATGATAGTACTCCATTGGCAACTAGCGCTGAAAACTCGCCTAAAGAGTGACCTGCAACCATTTCGGGTTTAAACTTATCTCCCAACACTTTTGATAGGATAACAGAGTGAAGGAAAATTGCTGGCTGGGTTACTTTTGTTTGACGTAAATCCTCATCTGTTCCAGAGAACATTATGTCGGTTATTCTAAAACCAACAATTCCGTTGGCTTTCTCAAAGAGTTCTTTAGCAATTAGGGAGTTGTCGTAAAGATCCTTTCCCATGCCAACATATTGGGCTCCTTGCCCAGGGAAAACAAATGCTTTCATATTGCTTGTTTTTTAGTTAGTTCTCCAATAAGATTTTTCTTATAATCAGGAATGTATTCTGACACGCTTGGCAAAATTAGCTTTTTTGCTTCAATCAGCAATTGTTACTGTTTTATAAAAGTGCAGGGTTAATAAATACTGTGCTTCTAATTAGATAAATGCCGTAAGTACAGTGCTGTTAATATAACCAAAAATGCTACAAACAGTTTCTTGAATTTGAAGTTTTATGTAAAAAAATAGTCAAAGATTTAGATGTACTTCCAAAGGGAGTTTGTTTTTTTAGTATTAAAGACTTTCTATAATCTTTACGTAAACATATGTATGCTTGAAGCAAATGTTGTTGGAGGTGTTGTGTTTTTTTGATGAATAGCGCAAGTTTTGTTATTAACAGAGCAACACCAAATCCAATATTACCTTAAATTTGTAATACTATTTTAAAAACCTTAAACCATACCCTATGAAAAAGTATATCATTCTTTTGTTACTGCTTGCATTTTTTAATGGTGCAAACGCTCAACTTTTTAAAATTGTAGGGCAGGATGTTGGCTTTGTGTATGTTGGACCCAAGCTGGGGATGAACTTTTCCCAAATCTCAAACTGGACTGAGTTTGCTGGGGATGAAAATAAAAGCAAGGTCGGTTATCAGTTTGGCATTGTTGGCGAACTTGGATTTACCAATAAATTTTCGGTTGGCGGCGAATTAATGTTCCTCACTAAGGGGCACAAGCAAACCTTTGATGGTGGTTTCGAAAAATACAATGTTAGCTATTTAGGGATACCCTTGCTGGCAAAGTACTCGTTTAAAATTCTTGGTCTATCAAAGGTTTACGCTAAGGGGGGTACCTTTGCTAATGTTAGAACTGGAGGTACTGCTGAAATTTCTTATTATGGAGGACAATTACATGCAGAAGGCTTGAATTCAGATTACTGGCGCAGGGTGGATTGGGGTATGTCCATTGGTGTTGGGGCCGAGTACGAAGTTGATTATGGTATTTGGGGAATAGACCTTCGATATGATCAGAGTTTCTTAGATGTGCATACCAGCGATCCTCAAAAGAATCGAAATAGGACTTTCGCCATTTCGGTTATCTACAAATATGATCTGGTTGATTTAATGCTTCGTGTTCGCAAAAAGCGACTTGACCCTGATGCTCAGTAAACAGCAAAACGCATGGATTATAGTCTGGTAAAAGCTATATTTACAGAACTATAATTCTTTAAAGAAAATGCTTTTAATTACAGCTGCAACTAAGTACGAAATTGAACATATAACCAAAGGGTTAAGTTTAGAGCAGGGAGTAATTACTCCCCTAAAACCTGGCGTTTCCCTTTTAGTAACTGGTGTTGGTGCGGTACCAACTGCATTTTATCTGACTAAAATGTTAGCCAACGAGCCAAAACTTAGCGTAGTAAATATTGGTGTTGCAGGAGCCTATGCTAGGGATGTTGAATTGGGGAGTGTTGTGATAGTCCAGCGTGATACCTTTGCCGATTATGGTGCAGACGATAAAGGCTCTTTCCTATCGCAGTTCGATTTGGGTTTAGCTAATCCGAATACGTTCCCTTATCAAAATGGATGGATGTACTGGAAGCATCAGGACCTATTTAGTGTGGCTGATAAATTCCAACGGGTTGCTGGGATTACTCTTGCAAAGGCATCAGGTTCTGAGGCTGAAATTAGCCAACTCATCGAGCGCTATTCGCCACAGGTTGAAACAATGGAGTGTGCCTCTGTGTTCTACACCTGTTTGCTGATGAACGTTCCCTTTGTTTGTATTCGGTCCATTTCAAACTGGGTTGAACCCAGAAACAAAGAGCGGTGGAACTTGCCACTAGCAGTAGCCAATCTTTGCAGTGTGGCTGAGGAGTTTATCGACTGCTATTCTCAAAACTTGCACAACAGATGAAGATTAAACTTGCCCTTTCAACTTGCCCAAACGACACATTTATTTTCGATGCGTTGGTAAATAAGCGGTTAAACACGGCTGGATACAATTTTGATGTTACCCTAGCCGATATTCAGGAGCTCAACAATCTTGCGCTTTGTAGCAATGCCGATATGGTGAAGATTAGCTATGCCCTTTATCCAATGATTTGCAAAGATTACCAGTTGCTTACTGCAGGTAGCGCTCTGGGAGAAGGAGTTGGTCCTTTGGTCGTATCGAAACGAAAGGTTTACCCCGACGAGGTTGAGCATACTAAAATTGCAATCCCTGGACAAACAACTACAGCCAATTTTCTTCTCAGCCTTGCATTTCCTAAGGCATCAAATAAAAAGGTTTATCTCTTTTCGGATATTGAGGAGGCAGTTTTGCAGAATGAGGTAGATGTGGGAGTATTAATTCACGAAGGGCGTTTTACCTATAGGCAAAAAGGGTTGTTTAAGGTGATGGATTTGGGCGACTTTTGGGAGAAAACCACATCGACGCCAATTCCATTAGGTGGCATAGCCATTAGGCGTAACTTACCCGAAAGGATTAAGCAGGAGCTAAATTCCTTAACAAGGCAAAGTGTTGAATATGCTCTAAGCAATACCGGTGCAGCAATGCCTTTTGTTAAGCAACATGCTCAGGAAATGGACGAGCATGTGATACTTAGCCATATCAAACTTTATGTGAATAAATTTTCCATCGATTTAGGTGAAAGAGGGAAGCAAGCAGTTCTGAAGATGCTTGAAAACTCGTCGAGCCTAGAACAGTATAAGGGAGTTGAGTTAACAGAACCAATTTTTGTATGCTAATCATTTAAAATATACTGTTTCTCTAAATTACAGGTTTGTTTTGATAAACAGTTCTTTATGATTGATATAAACATGACGTGCCCTTGTGGTAAGTAATTTTGTAATGTAGATATTTGTTCATGGACTGATGTTTGCTTAAATTTATGATTCTATAGTGCTAATCAATGCGAGATACGCTAAAAGATATTCCAAAACGCCCTTTTTTCGGAACCTTTAAGGTTCTCGTTGAAACAATCAATTCTCTCGATGATAAATGGTTTGTTGAGTTTTGGGATGTGCAGTATTTCTTTCTTGGTATAGAGATATTTCGGTCAAAGCGAGAGGTTGTTCGTCAAATCAAGCCGAACGGTAAAAAGGTATAGTCCTCATTCTCTTTCCCCTTCATTAATAGCATTTTGTTTTCAGTTCTTCCTTCTATTGAACTGCAAGGTATCTGAACAAATTTTGGTTTGTCTTGTTTTGTATTTAGAGACAGTCTAAATAACAAACCTTAAAAAAAAGAATATGTCATTTGAATTACCGAAATTACAGTATAGTTACGATGCCTTAGAGCCTCACATTGATGCAAAAACAATGGAGATTCATTATACTAAGCATCACGGAGGTTATACCAATAACCTTAACAAGGCTATTGAGAATACTCCCCTTAGCGGTTTAACAATTGAAGAGATATTGAAAAATATATCTAAGCATCCAATGGCTGTTAGAAATAATGGAGGTGGATTTTACAATCACACCCTTTTTTGGGCGCTAATGTCGCCCAGTGGTGGGGGGAAACCCTCCGGTAAAATTGGCGATGCCATAAATGCCAAGTTTGGGTCGTTCGATAACTTCAAAGAGAAATTTAGCGCAGCGGCAGCTACTCGTTTTGGCTCCGGGTGGGCTTGGTTAATAGACAAGAATGGTGAGTTGGAAATTATTTCGACACCAAATCAGGACAATCCACTCATGGATGTGGTTGATGTTAATGGTTACCCATTGCTAGCGCTCGATGTTTGGGAGCATGCATACTATTTAAAGTATCAGAATCGTAGACCCGATTACATCGAAAATTTTTGGCATGTTGTAAATTGGAAAAAAGTTGAAGATAGGTTTATAAATAGGTGAGCTTTTAATTAACCCCTTTTTTCTGTTAGTTTGGTTTAAGTTTTAGGGGGAAGGGTCGGGCGTTGTGTCCGACCCTTTTTTTAATGTTTAGCAATCAGGTTTTTTGGAAATTTTGTTCAATTTCTTTGGTTTTGTCCAAATCTGCTTTTTATTTCTCAGCGAGTAAAATGCGAGAGCCTCAGGTATTGGCATTCTCTGGTGGATGAGGCTCTCGAAGCCACAGAACAAAAGTCGCCACTAATATCTCTTCTCAACAATATCCCAATCAACTAGTTTCCAAAAGGAGTCAAGATAATCGGGTCTGCGATTTTGGTAGTCTAGGTAATATGCGTGCTCCCAAACATCACAGGTTAGGATGGGAGTTAACCCATTGCGTAGCGGATTACCTGCATTCGACTCCTTTATTATCTCAAGTTCTCCAGATGCATTTTTTACTAGCCATGCCCATCCCGATCCAAAAATAGTAGCAGCAGCTTGTGCGAAGGTTTCTTTAAATTTGGCGAAAGATTCAAAATCGCGTTCAATGGCCTCGGCTAGTTTGCCCGTGGGTTCAGCCTTGGGGTTTTTAGAGAAGGTCTCGAAGTAAAAAGTGTGATTCCATACTTGTGCCCCGTTATTAAAAATTCCGCCATCGGCTTCCTTAATAATTGTTTCAAGATCAGCATTCTCAAACTTAGTACCCTTTATGAGGTTGTTTAAGTTATTAACGTAGGCTTGATGGTGCTTCCCGTGATGGAATTCTAGGGTTTGTCTGCTGATAATTGGGCTTAAGTCGTCTAGATCGTAACTGAGTTTAGGTAGTTCAAATTTCATGGCAATATTTTTTGGTTAAACAATTTCTGTTTAGCTAATATACGATTTTAGTAAGCTAATCTCAACCATTTGACAGTTAAATTATGCTTAATAACCATACATAGTGGTTTTAAAAATATGCAAAGAAGTGATTTGATATAGCTTTTTAGTGTCGCCAATGGATTATAGAGATAAATGCTTGTGTATTGGCACATCTTTTGATGATTAGGTACTCTATTCTGACATGTATTTAGGTCTATGTTTTAGAATTTATTTTAAAGCTATCGTTGATTAAGAAATTTGTTCTTAATTTTGTTATCTTAAAGTTATGTTTTTTTTGAAACGATTATAGCCATGGAACGAAATATTGATTTTTTTAAGATTAATCATAAACCCTTTCTACCTAAGGAGGGGAGAGTGCTTATTTCACAGCCTGGGCTGATGGATCAGTATTTCAAAAGATCTATTATAATTCTGGTTGAGCACAACCAAAAGGGAACAATTGGCTTTGTGTTAAATAATATTGTAGACTTAAATCTTAAGGATTTTCTACCTGGTTTTCCCGATTTCCCTGCAATAATATCTGTTGGTGGCCCAGTTGAACCCAACAGTATCCATTTTATCCACACCTTGGGTGATATTATCCCAAACGCAACAAAAATTTCCGATGGCCTGTACTGGGGAGGTGACTTTGATGTGGTGAAAGCATTGATTGAACAAAAAAAGATAACAGTAAGGCAGATAAGGTTCTTTATGGGATATGCAGGTTGGGGTGAGAGTCAACTTTCCGATGAGCTTAAAGAGCAAAGTTGGGTTGTTTCTGAACTGGATCTTGTTCAAATTATGGCAGGGAAAGAGGATCTTTGGAATCGAACTGTGAGACAAATGGGGCCAAAATATAAACCTTGGACTATTTACCCCGAAAACCCATCCTTAAACTGATCGGGGAAAGTAAGTTTATTTAATTCGTGACTAATCCGTTTGCTAACCATCCCAAAGTACCTTTTTGCTCTTAGTCCAACAATCCACTGCACACCTTTAATGGCGTTAGTTAGAAACAGCTCATCCATATTTAGTAAATCAGAAGGCTCTATTGGCTGATTATCAATTACCTTTAATTTCAGTTTGGGGGCTAGTTTAATAATGATGCTTCGCATTACACCTGAAACGCAACCTTCGCTTATTGGTGGAGTTATTAAATTATCTCCCCTTAGGGCAAATAAATTTGATGAGGTGGCTTCGATAATCCTGTTCTGATCGTTTATTAGTATACAGTCATCCAGTTCGTTTTGCTGCATATGGTAACTAGCCAATACATAAAGCAAGGCGCTACAACTTTTAATGGGTGATAATATGTTTATGGGTTTACGGATATCGGTGTATAGATCTACAACCAGACCCTTGCTATTGTATGGGTAAAAATCTTGGCCAAGGTCTTCTGTTTGCATAATCATTCCAATCTTGTTATTTGTTGGTGCGTAAAGTCCCCCTTCTTTTCTGAAAACGGTA
>CALGIR010000110.1 GCA_937915475.1 uncultured Bacteroidales bacterium | reverse complement strand
GTGGACCCATTATAACCTACGATTCGTGGAAAACAACCAAACTCTACTCAGCCGGGAAACCAGTGGTTAATATGGAGGTGAAAATTGATTCGCAGGACCCTCAGAATATTGTTGGTGAAATACTGGTTAAGGGAACAAATGTTATGCTGGGCTACTACAAGAATGAAGAGGCAACAAAGCATGTTTTAGGGCCTGATGGGTGGCTTCGTACCGGCGACTTGGGCTTAATTGATGCCGATGGTTACCTTTTCATCAAAGGACGAAGTAAAAACATGATTTTAGGCTCTAGTGGTCAAAATATTTATCCAGAGGAAATAGAGGGATTAATTGATAATTTACCCTATGTTCAAGAGTCTTTGGTTGTTGAGCAGGATGGAAGACTTACTGCTTTAATTTTTCCCGATTTCGACTCAGTCGATAGGGATGAGATTAGAACAAGCGATTTGGACAGTATAATGGAGGAGAATAGGGTAGAAGTAAACAAGATTCTTCCATCGTTTAGCCAAATAGCAAGAGTAAAACTTTACCCCGAAGAGTTTGAGAAAACTCCCAAGCGAAGCATTAAACGATATCTTTATTGACCTCCAACTAATAATTGAATTTAGTAAATAACTTATAAAAACAGATAATGAATAGTAAAAATAGACCCAAACGTTCTGATATATATTGTGTGATTATGGCTGGTGGAATAGGGAGCCGTTTTTGGCCCATGAGCAGAACAAACAAACCTAAGCAATTTCTCGATATACTGGGAACAGGCAAGTCGTTAATTCAGCAAACCTTTAAGCGAGTAACCAAATTTTGTGACCCACAGAATGTGTACGTTGTTACCGGTTCTGTTTACAGAGATCAGGTTAAGGAGCACCTTCCCGATATTTCGGATAGTCAGATATTGCTTGAGCCCATGCGTCGTAATACTGCGCCATGTATAGCCCTTGCATATCAGGTAATTCGCAAGCAGAATCCCAATGCAATTATCGTAGTTGCTCCCAGCGATCATCTGGTTTTAGAGCCAGATGAGTTTGTCAAAACCATAAATCAGTCCATTACTTTTGCATCGCAAAACGATGCGCTACTTACCATTGGAATAAAGCCTAGTCGACCTGAAACTGGATATGGTTATATTCAAATTTCAGGCGATGCTGACAAGTCAATTCCTTCGCTTTACAAGGTAAAAACATTTACGGAGAAGCCCGATGTTGAGTTGGCCAAGGTATTCCTTGAATCAGGAGAATTTTACTGGAATTCGGGTATTTTTGTTTGGTCAATAAAAGCAATTGATGCTGCTTACAGTAAGCATCTTCCCGAGATTCACGGACTTTTTGAGGGAGTGTACAATAAACTTGGAACCGAGCAACAGAAAGACGCTGTAGATACTGTTTATGCTGAGTGCAAGAGTGTTTCCATTGATTATGGAGTATTAGAAAAAGCCGAAAATGTATATGTAATTTGCTCTGAATTCGGCTGGTCCGATTTGGGTACCTGGGGCTCCCTCTATCAGAATAGCAGCAAAGATGAGAATGGCAACGTGTTGGGTAATAGTAACGCTTTGGTATATGATGTAAAAGATTCTATTATCAATCTTCAGGGAGATAAACTTGCTGTATTACAGGGTTTAGATGGTTATATTGTAGTTGAATCGGAAGAGGTGCTTTTAGTTTGCAGGAAAGATAATGAGCAGGAGATAAAGAAGTATCAAAATGATGTGCTGATTGAGAAAGGTGAAAAGTACATATAGAAATAGTAAACTAAAAAAAGGCTGACTTTGTTACAAAGTCAGCCTTTTTTTATTGTTTTTAAGGATTAATATTCCCAAAGATCATGTTCAAAGGTAAACATTTCGTTTCTAATACGTTCCGATTCCTGCATGTTAGGAATACCTCCAAAGGTATAAACTGAAATCCTTCGATTATCAAATACATTAGATTCCTGAACAATGTATGAGCTAAACTTTCTTTTGAAGAAGATATCATCGAACGAATTTCTTTGGGCATCATTCAATTCATTAAATACAGCAGTGTTGGCTAGTATCGATCGAGCATGTGGATAGTAAATCCAGAACAACCTCATTTTATGTAGTTCGCCAGTTATTTCAAGATCCTCCTGACCTTGAGGGATGCGGGTGTAAACTCTAATGGGGCATATTCCAAGAATCCTTACCTGCATTGTAGAGTGTTGTTTATCAAAAAACCACTCCTCCTTAATTTCAAGTTCTCTAATCTCGGTCCAGGTTATGCTACCAGGAATAATGATTGTTGTGTCGCGTCCCGTAGTTGGGCTTATGTCCTGTCTCTCTGTGTCTTGCGCGCCAAGTTTTGTTAATATCTGATCGTAGGAGATTAAAGCAGAGAACTCATCATCAACATCCGCATCGTAAGCGTTGATTTCATTATACTTAATTGCATCCATTAATCGTTGAATAAGGCTAGTCCTGTCGTGCATACGTACAGTAGGGAAGTATAGTGGATGGTTCATCCTTTCCCTTAAGTCAAGATTTCGCCACATTCTTCTTGTCCACATCATGTCAGCTTCGCGCAGATGGGGATATGGGATCGGAATCCGTTGTTTTATGGTTTCCCTTTCGTAAACTCCATCGTTAACTAAAGGTTCATTAACCTCTCTTTGCGCAATGCCGTTTAACGATGTAGCTAAGAGTAATGTTCCGCTAAGTAGGAAAAAAGCTATTTTTTTCATAGTTGAAAGTGTTATCTAATTCTGTAAACTATATCATTGAGATCGCGACTTCTGCCATCGGGACCAACTGCTTTAACATCAATAATGTTAACGGTTTGACCGCTTCTAAGACCATCAAAAAGTCTTCGCTGGTCATCGGTTATAAGTTGATTATTTGATGAGGCTGTACGGGTAAATCCTCATCAAATAATCAACTTATAAC
>CALGIR010000109.1 GCA_937915475.1 uncultured Bacteroidales bacterium | reverse complement strand
TGACTGGAGTTCAGACGTGTGCTCTTCCGATCTGTTGAATGTTCTGGAGGAACCTCCAAAACATTCAACACAAGGCAAGGTTTGGCATGCAAAATACCTCTTGAAAGATGCCCAAAGGGAAGTTTTTTTTAACGAATAGTTACCACCATATACCGATAACTCACTTAAAATGGGAGCCGCTGATAGTTGCCCTGACTCATAAAGCCTAAAAAAACATCATAAGGAATATCAGCTAAAAATGCTTACACATTTTTCTTCAGCAAAACCTTTTTAATCTGGTTTATGGTCCAACTTATCCGCTTTGCATAGTATGGGCTCGCCATTAGTGATAAAAACTCTGACATATCATCGAGTTTTGCAAGCGCAGGCTCGCCTATTGTAATAAGAGTATCTACTATTCGCTCAGTTTCTCTAGCATTCGATGTTACAAAAAAACGTTCGATCAATGGTTCAACAGCCTTTTCACCAAAGGGGATTAACTTATCAAAATCACCAAGTAATATCTTATATATCATACATTGCGACTCGTCGGCTGGTAAAAAATCAGGGAATTTTTCTTTTAGAATAGCCTTGGCCTCGATACGCGTTAACAAGTTCTGGTCGCAAAGTAATTCTGCTACCTTATCCGCTTCAATGGATTTCATGTTTTGCTTAAGAACAGGATTCACCTGATTCCTTGGTTCATCTTTCTTCTTTAAAAACACCTGAGTCTTTCTAGTAAGTTTTCCCTGACCAGTTAGCAAAACTATAACCGGAACACCACCATGATAATAGTATATATCGGAGATTTGTAAGGGTTTAACCATAAATTAGGATAATAAAAAAGGCTGTCTATATTTTTTTAGACAGCCTTTTTGACTTGATTTATAATGAGAACTATTTTTTAATTATCCGCTTGGTGATTACTTCAGAAGAAGTACTCATTTGTATTACATAAATCCCACTAGCTAAATCACCAATGTAGAATCCTCCATTAATCTCATTGGAATTTACTCTCTTCACAGATTGTCCTATAGTATTAAAAATCTCTATACTATTGATAGTCTCAATACTGTTTATGAATAAAACATCGGATGCAGGTACAGGGTAAATATTTATTCTATCTGAACCCACTTCATTAATACCTGTTACTTTACTCACAGTAATGGCTAAAAGGTCACTTGAACATCCTTCAATGGTCTGACTTACATAATAGGTGGTACCATCAATTAACTCTGTTGTACCCTCTAATACTTCCTCTCCATTACTATCTGCATACCAGGTTAAATTTGAGCCCTGTACATCTAGATCATTAAGGGTTTGTCCTTGTGTAAAATCCTGATTTTCATCGCCTACTGGGATTTCAGGAATATCATTAACTATGATGTCAGCCCTAACTCTATCAGAAATACTCTCTTCAAGAACGGAAAAACTCCAGTTATAAAAAAAGTAATAAGTTGCAGCATTCGCAGCACCAGGCACATTTTGCAGCATACCTTGAGTGATATAACCTACATCTCCTAAAGGATAAGGATAGCCAGGATGATAACTCGCTCCCTCTCTTACAAGTTTAGGACTACTAGGTGAAACCAAGCTGTAGTGTTCTCCTGCAGGCACTTCAAAATCAAGAGTTACAGTATACTTCAAGGGTTCTGTAGCATTTCCAGCAGGAAGATTTACCGTCTTTTGCTCTAATATATTATAGTCAGCGTCTTGCAAATGAATAACGAATACGCCTGGGTCTTCTGATGCAATAAAAACGTCCACAGAATCCAAAATAATATCTTGTGATATGGTAAAACGCAAGCCCCATGGTTTACTGTAAGTACTAACAGCAGCGGCTCCTGTATAAGTGCCTGGGTCAACTCTTGCTCCACCAGTAAAACTCTGTAAATCAGAACCAACATTAACGCTTTCTGCCCAAACACTGGTATTTTCGACTAAATTTTCTAAAATTAGTTCTAGTCCTGTATGGAGTAATGTTCCTTGGCTTGCTTTAGAATACCACCGTACCTCATCAGCTTCAGCTGTAGCAGACAATACTGCATCATCCCCTTGACAAACAGATAAGTCACCTGATATAACTGGAACTGGTGGAGTTGTACGAGAATTCTGCGCCATTAAACTTAAAGACGAGGTTATTAGCAGTACTGCTAATAATGAACTAGTAATTCTTTGAGTAATTTTTTTGACTTTCATACTTAATTAAATTTTAATGTTAATAAAAAGAAACATACAATTATTATTATATGCAAATATAAGAATAATTGAAGCAAAAACAAGTTTACGCATGATTGTTACACAACATCATCACTATATATACAAGAAAACTAAACATATAACTAAGCAGTTTGCCGTTTTTTATAATAGCGCATCAGATTCAGGTATAAGAAAGAGTACAACTACCCTTCACTGCAAAAGAGATTACAAGATATACAGAAAAACAACTCCACGACAGAATAGAAAAGAACACTAGTTTATTAAAAAAACGGCTATCCGTTTATGATTAAATATGCTATTTCATCTGTTTCGAAAAAATGGCTCATAACTTCTATTGAGGACATATTGTTCGTTTAGTTAGGCGAAAAATCACAATGGTCTATTATGCCGTATTTTTGTTCCACTTGGAAGATTTCCCAACAATAAAAGAATATGCCAAAATCAATTTGACAAAGGTTGGTAATCAAAATAAAGGTGGAAACCAGTAATATGATGCGATAGAATATTTGAACATATATGTGAATGAGAGGCACCTTGGAATAGGATGCAAATGCGATAATTGTAACATACAATAGATGATAACACCTGCGCTACTTGTTATACTATTAAAAAGGAGGGATAAGAAGATTAGGCGATGTGTGTTTTTATAGAATAACGCGTACCAAATTCCTGTTGGCGAATTAAATAATATATGCAAATAACTTGCTTAAAAACTGGAGCCACTGATAGGTGCTCAGATTCTAAAGCCTAAAAAAGGGAAATTATATCATAAGGATATCTACTAAAAATGCTTACACATTTTTCTTCAGCAAAACCTTTTTAATCTGGTTTATGGTCCAACTTATCCGCTTTGCATAGTATGGGCTCGCCATTAGTGATAAAAACTCTGACATATCATCGAGTTTTGCAAGCGCAGGCTCGCCTATTGTAATAAGAGTATCTACTATTCGCTCAGTTTCTCTAGCATTCGATGTTACAAAAAAACGTTCGATCAATGGTTCAACAGCCTTTTCACCAAAGGGGATTAACTTATCAAAATCACCAAGTAATATCTTATATATCATACATTGCGACTCGTCGGCTGGTAAAAAATCAGGGAATTTTTCTTTTAGAATAGCCTTGGCCTCGATACGCGTTAACAAGTTCTGGTCGCAAAGTAATTCTGCTACCTTATCCGCTTCAATGGATTTCATGTTTTGCTTAAGAACAGGATTCACCTGATTCCTTGGTTCATCTTTCTTCTTTAAAAACACCTGAGTCTTTCTAGTAAGTTTTCCCTGACCAGTTAGCAAAACTATAACCGGAACACCACCATGGTAATAGTATATATCGGAGATTTGCAAGGGCAAATCTCTAAAAGTTGGAACATCTGAGGGCTTAAGCCACCAATACTCATTAAGAACATCGGGGAAACTTTTACGAGCCTGAAAACGTGCAACTTCAAGATCAAGTCCAACACGAATATCAACAATATCGCCCTTTTGAAATCGGGTTGTATACCGGTACGAATAGAATTCGTTGTCCCTATGATCGGTTGAACCTAACGATAAACCCATAATCAAACATTGAATTTACATGATGCACCAATGGTTTTACCTCATTATCCGAAAACAATTTGTGCCTTACTTTAGTAAAAAAGTTTATACAAGATACAAAAAAGTGCTTAATAAATAAAAATCTCACATAAGAGTTTTTTTATTGGGATATTAATCCCCCCAAAAGGTTAAATTCACTGTCGATTACTAAATAAAGTTTGCTGATTCAAACTGTTTTTCTTTTTTATAGTTTAATACCCTACATTTACTTTCCTCAAAACAATAAAATGAAAAACATCAAAACAATCCTGCTGGTTATGGCAATGCGCGATGAGGCCAGAAACATTATTAGGGATTTAGGGCTTACCATCCTAAAGAAACACAGCCCAAAATTACCAATTGAAACATACGGCGGGAAATATGGGGATAAACAGATATGGCTACAGCTAAATGGGAGATGCCCTAGGTTTGGGGTTGATAACATTGGAACCGACCCATCCGTGCTAAACACATATATCGGAATTGTGAACTACGAACCCGATTTAATTTTAAACGCCGGAACAGCTGGTGGGTTTGCTTGCGCTAATGCTAAGGTTGGCGACACCTACCTCAGTCATCCCTATGTTTACCACCACGATAGAAGAATAAATATACCAGGTTTTGACGAATATGGTATTGGAAAATACGCTTGTTATCCCTGTGGGGAAATCGCCAAACGATTAGGACTTAAAACTGGGGTTATATCAACGGGAAATTCTCTAGACCACACGCCTTTAGATTTAGAGATTATTGCAACCCACAACGGTGAAGTTAAGGAAATGGAAGCTGCTGCAATTGCATGGCTGGCCACAACTTATGGTATTCCCTTTTTAGCCATTAAAACCATTACGGATATAGTGGACGGCCCAGAATCAACCGAGGAGGAATTTCTGAAAAACCTCAACTATGCATCTAAAATACTTGGAGAAAAAACTATTGAACTAATTGATGCACTGTAAAATTACACTATGTTATAGTACTGCTTGTACCATGCCACAAATCTACGAATCCCTTCGCTAATCGGGGTTTTGGGTTTAAAGTTTAACTTCCCCCACAAATCATCTACATTTGCCCATGTTGCAGGAACATCACCTGGTTGAAGTGGCATTAAATGCATTTGGGCTTTTATGCCAAGCGACTCCTCAATGCTTCTAATAAAATCCATTAGCTTTACAGGACTGCTATTCCCAATATTGTAGATTTGATAAGGTGCTACAGAACAAGACGGATCAGGTTTTGTTCCATTCCAGTTGGGATTACCAAGTGGAACATCATCAATAACCCGAACAACCCCTTCCACAATATCGTCGATATAGGTAAAATCACGCTGCATTTTTCCGTCATTAAAAACATCTATGGGTTTCCCTTCGAGGATGGCTTTGGTAAAAAGGAACAAGGCCATATCAGGGCGTCCCCAAGGACCATACACAGTAAAAAACCTTAACCCTGTTGTTGGAATACCATACAAATAGCTGTAAGTATGTGCCATTAACTCATTGCTCTTTTTGCTAGCTGCATATAGGCTTATAGGATGATCAACATTGTGGCTTGTTGAAAAAGGCATGGTCTCGTTTAAACCGTAAACACTGGAACTACTTGCATAAACAAAATGCTCAATCCTGCTATTTCTACAAGCCTCTAAAAGATTGAGAAATCCCACAATATTACTCTGAGCATATACAAAAGGGTTTTCCATACTATACCTCACTCCCGCTTGCGCGGCCAAATTGCATACCCTATCGAATTTAAACTGCTCAAAAATCTTATTTAAACCATCCCTGTCTTCCAAGTTTAGCTTAATAAAGGAGTAGTTAGGATTAGTTTTACTGACAATTGGTTTTCCGTACTCAATATCATCCTTATCTATACCAGCAATCTCGAGCCTTGAGTATTTTAGGTTTACATCATAGTAGTCGTTTATACAATCGATACCTACCACCTCATCACCTCTCTCAACCAAGCGTTTAGCAAGATGAAAGCCAATAAAACCTGCTGTACCTGTTACTAAAACTTTCATGAGCAGAACAATATTATTTATAAGCTCCAGTAACTAAGCCCCTTCGGCTTATTCTTTACAAAAGCACCTTTAATATCAACAAAAACACTATTCTCCGAAGCTAAATTACTGAAAAACTCTGAGTCAATTTTCAGATATTGATCATGATTTACGGCAACAATAATTGCATCATACCGCCCACTTGGCTCTTTCGCTAGGGTAAAACCATACTCATGTTCAACCTCGGCGGAATCTGCATATGGATCAACAATATCCAAATGATTAATACCAAATGATTTTAGCTCATTTACTATGTCAACCACCTTTGAGTTTCGAATATCACTTACGTTCTCCTTAAAGGTAACCCCCATAATGAGTATCCTCGATTCCTTTACATTTTTGTCGCTAGCAATAATTTTCTTTACAACTTGCTTTGCTATATACCCCCCCATTGAATCGTTAATAAACCTACCTGCACTAATAATTTGAGGATGGTACCCAAGCTCCTTTGCCTTATAAACAAGGTAATAGGGGTCTACTCCAATACAATGTCCGCCAACTAGGCCAGGAAAAAACCTAAGGAAATTCCATTTAGTACCCGCCGCCTCTAAAACCTCATAGGTATTAATTCCCATTCGAGAAAAGATGAGTGAAAGCTCGTTCATAAATGCAATGTTAATATCGCGCTGAGTATTCTCAATCACTTTTGCCGCTTCGGCAACCTTGATTGTGCTTGCTCGGTGGACACCTGCAGTTATAATCAACTCGTAGGTTTTTGCAATAATTTCGGCCGATTCGGCATCGCAACCACTAGATACCTTAACAATACGCGTAAGGGTATGCTCATTATCACCTGGATTTATTCGCTCTGGCGAAAACCCTACCTTAAAATCATCCCTAAATTTAAGCCCCGAGACTTCTTCAAGGAGTGGAACACACTCCTCCTCAGTGCAACCAGGGTAAACTGTTGACTCGTACACCACATAATCACCTTTTTTAAGCACCTTGCCAACCATCCTTGTTGCTGAAAGCAGCGGACCTAAATCGGGTAAGTTATGATCGGTGATTGGTGTTGGTACTGCAACAATGAAAAATTTCGCTTCTCTGAGTTCCTCGGGATTCGCAGTGTAAGTTATATCGCAATTTTCAAATGCCTCGGGTTTAAGTTCTCTACTTGGGTCGATTCCCTTCTTTATCAGTTCAACCCTATCGGCATTTATATCGAATCCTACAACAGCAAGTTTCTTAGCAAATTCAATGGCAATGGGTAAGCCAACGTAACCTAATCCAATTACGGCAATTTTTTCCTGCTTTTCAATGAGATTTTTATATATGTTCATGCTATAGGTTTTAAATATTTTTGCAATAGGGATGATAATCGCCCGAAAGTCCGATTGGTGTAGTATTACGAATATGGTGTACGGTTTGAATGGATACTTTAGAATCGGCTAGGCCAAAACCATTCCCCTTTAGAATCTCCTGATAGGTTACTGTATGCAAATCGGTAAAGCCTCCGCTAAACTCCAACTCATCGCCTTCAACTTCAATTGACCTATAGGTTCGCTGACCTGTTGCCAAAATTTCGGCTGGAACATCGGCACTATCAACACTAAGGAACCAGCGCACGCGAGCTCTTTTCAGACCTAAGTAACCAGCAGCCTTATCAGGACGAGAAACGTGAACAATATTCTCCTGAACATCACCAAAAATCCACGTTAACATATCGAAAAAGTGCACCCCTATGTTTGTTGCTACCCCACCCGATTTCTGAAGGTCACCCTTCCACGATATAAAGTACCAATTGCCTCGGCTAGTAATGTAGGTTAGGTCTATATCAAAAACTTTGTCCTTGGGCGCTTGCTCAACCTTTTTTTTAAGTGCAACAATTGATGGATGATACCTAAGCTGTAGAATAGTGTTTACCTTTCTCCCCGTTTCCTTCTCAATCTCGGCAAGTGCATCAACGTTCCAAGGGTTAAGCACAATGGGTTTTTCGCAAATGGCGTCGGCACCATGCCGCAAAGCAAAGCGAATATGCGAGTCGTGCAGATAGTTTGGGGTACAAATGCTAACATAATCAACCTTAACACCTTGTCGCTTAAGCTTATCAAAATGTCTATCATATCGCTCAAACTCAATAAAGAAGTCGGACTTGGGAAAGTAACTATCCAAAATTCCTACACAATCGTGATTATCGAGCGATGCAAGCAAATTATTGCCTGTGTCCTTAATGGCACGTAAATGCCGAGGTGCTATGTAACCTGCAGAACCAATTAAACCAAAATTTTTTACCATGATAATATTATTCCAATTTTACTATAAAGTCATCTTTAAGTAAGAATTTATGCTTACTCTCTGGGCAAATGGCAATTCCCTCATCATTAAAGTTAAGCCTATGCCCAAATTCGCTCATCCACCCGATGTGTTTTGCAGGATTGCCAACAACCAATGAATAGGGCTTAACATCGCCAATTACTACTGCACCAGCTCCTATAAAACAGAACTCTCCAAGCGTAATGCCGCATACAATAGTTGAGTTTGCCCCAATGGTTGCTCCTTTTTTTACATAAGTTTTTAAATACTCACTTTTCCGGTTAACGGCACTTCGGGGGTTAATTACGTTGGTAAAGACCATTGAGGGGCCAAGAAAAACGTCATCTTCGCAAATAACGCCAGTATATATGGATACGTTGTTTTGCACTTTTACATTATCCCCCAGTACAACATCGGGTGAAACCACTACATTCTGCCCTATGTTACAGGCCTTACCAATTACACAGCCCGGCATAATATGGCTGAAATGCCATATTTTTGTCCCTTCTCCAATGGTGCAGCCTTCATCAATAACTGCTGTTTCGTGGGCAAAATACTGGTTTTTCATTAGCAAAACTTTAGGGTAGACAAACCTAACTAAAACAGGTTTAAAATCATAGTAAACTCAGAACATTCTCTGCAATATAATGCTGTACCTCTTGTGTTAACTCAGTGTGTATTGGTAATGAGAGAACTATTTCAGAAAGTGCAATGCTATTGGGATACTCTTTAGTTGAGTCACTATCAACGTATGGTTCAAAAGCTTTCTGTTTGTGCAATGGTATTGGATAGTAAACCATTGCAGGAATTCCTTTCTCTTTCAACTTCTCAATAAGCTGTTTTCTGTCAATATCAACCAAACGAAGTGTGTACTGATGGAATATATGATTTGACCAGTTCACCCTTTGAGGCACAATTATTTTTTTGCACTCCCTAAACAAAGAATCATAAAGCATGGCTGCTTCTTGTCGAGCCAAGTTGTACGCATCGAGATGCCTTAGTTTTACGCTGAGAACGGCAGCCTGTATTGTATCGAGCCTTGAGTTAACCCCAATGCTATCGTGGTGATATCGAATTCTCATACCATGGTTGGCAATGGAACGAATTTCTTCGGCTAGGCTGTCATCATTTGTGAAAAGCGCTCCTCCATCGCCGAAGCAGCCCAGATTTTTTGATGGAAAAAACGATGTACATCCAATTGTACCCATTGCTCCTGCTTTAGCAGACTCTCCATTGCTAAAATAATAGGTTGCCCCTGTTGCCTGTGCTACATCCTCAATAACTGCTATTCCGTGCTCATTGGCAATATCAATAATTGCCTCCATGTTTGCACATTGTCCAAAAAGATGCACAGGAATTATCGCCTTTGTTTTAGGAGTAATGGCTTTTCTGAATGCATCAACACTAATTGTGAAATCACTGAGATTAACATCAACAAGAACTGGTTTTAGCCCAAGAAGTGCGACTACCTCAACGGTTGCAATAAAAGTAAAATCGGGCGCAATAACTTCGTCACCTGGTTTTAACCCAAGAGCCATTAGAGCCAATTGAAGGGCATCCGTGCCATTGGCACACCCTATAACGTGTTTTACTCCCAGAAAGGTGGCCAGTTCCCTTTCGAATTGACCAACCTGCTTCCCTTTAATAAAGGCTGTTTGGTCAATAACTTCCTGAATAGCTGCATCAACCTCTGGCTTTATCTTTAGGTATTGACTCTTTAGGTCGACCATCTGCAAATTGGTTGGGATACTCATAAGGATTGATTTTAATTAAAAAAAGCCCCTTCGAGTCGAACTCATCCGGGGCTAAAAATAAAATATTGTCAAAATTTGCTATTACTTAGCATAGCTAATTGCCCGGGTTTCTCTAATTACAGTAACTTTAACCTGACCTGGATATGTCATATCGTCCTGTATTTTCTTTGCAATATCGTACGATAAACTAGCGGCCTCCTCATCAGACACCTTTTCGCTACCTACGATAACCCTCAACTCTCTACCTGCTTGTATTGCAAATGTTTTAGTAACTCCAGGATAATTCAAGGCTAACCCTTCCATCTCTTTCAATCGTTTGATGTAAGATTCAACCACCTCGCGACGAGCACCAGGGCGGGCTCCTGAAATAGCATCACATACCTGAACTATCGGGGCAATAAGTGTTTCCATCTCCACCTCATCGTGGTGAGAGCCTATGGCATTACAAACCTCAGGCTTCTCCTTGTAACGTTCAGCAAGTTTCATACCTAGAACTGCGTGTGGTATCTCTGGCTCATCGTCGGGCACCTTGCCAATATCATGAAGTAATCCTGCTCTTTTAGCAAGTTTGGCATTTAGGCCAAGTTCAGAAGCCATGATAGCGCAAAGGTTTGCCACCTCGCGTGAATGCTGCAACAAGTTTTGTCCGTAGGATGAGCGATACTTCATTTTGCCCACCAAACGGATAAGTTCTGGATGCAAACCATGAATACCTAGGTCGATGGAAGTACGCTTACCAATTTCTATAATCTCTTCCTCAATCTGTTTTTGCGTTTTTTGGACAACCTCCTCGATACGCGCTGGATGGATTCTTCCATC
>CALGIR010000108.1 GCA_937915475.1 uncultured Bacteroidales bacterium | reverse complement strand
ATATTGATATACAACTGATTGCTGCACTTCTTTAACTTCGTAAAGTAGAATTAGATTGCAGTGATTTATTTACCGTCCTGTTCTTCTAAATATTTTGCTGCTTCTACCATTTCAGCATAGAACTTTTCTCCATAGGCTCTAGTGATTGCGCCTTTTAAAAAGCGGAATATGGGAATACCTTCACGTTCACCCAGAACCCTAGCTGGTTCACATATACTCCACTTATCGTAGTTAAGGGCTGTAAACGTGGGGTACTTCTTTGCACGAATGGGGTAGAGATGGCATGAAATGGGTTTCTGGAATTTAGTTTTTCCGTTTAGCCATGCTTTTTCAATGGCACAAAAGGTTATGCCATTCTCTTCAATGGAAAAAGCACATTCCTCAGTGCCGATTAGTGATGTAACCATATCTTCATCTACATCCCGAACAGCCACTCCTTGCTTGTTGATTGCATCTAATCCTGAAGGCTTTAAGAACGGCTTAATATGCTCGAGTTCCTGTTCAAGTATATCTATTTCTTCAGGTTCTAAAGGGGCTCCTGATTGGCCATGAACACAGCATGCCCCAAGACATTTGGGTAAATCGCAGCAGTATTGTTTTTCGAAAACATCAAAGCTAATTAGCTTGTCGTCAATTTGGATCATTATTTAATCTGAACTTTTAGGTATTTAGTATTGTTACTCGCAAAGTATTTTCCCTGTCATCTCTGACGGTATGGGTAACCCCATGATATTGAGAATGGTTGGTGCCACATCAGCAAGAATTCCATTTTTTACTTTTTTGTATTTCTCTGTTACAAGGATTAATGGTACGGGGTTAAGTGAGTGTGCTGTGTTTGGTGAGCCATCGGGGTTGATGGCATAATCGGCATTACCATGATCAGCAATTAACATTATGGTATATCCATTGGCTTTTGCCGCATTAACTACTTCGCCAACGCACTGGTCAACGGCTTTTATGGCCGTTTGAATAGCACTATATATACCTGTATGCCCAACCATATCGCCATTGGCAAAATTTAAGCAGATGAAATCAGGTTTTGTAGTGTTCAATTCCTTCACAACGGCATCTTTTATTTCAAAGGCACTCATCTCGGGTTGCAAATCGTAGGTAGCAACCTTGGGCGAAGGGATGAGTATCCTGTTTTCGCCATCAAATACCTTTTCTCTTCCGCCAGAAAAAAAGAAAGTAACGTGAGCATATTTTTCAGTTTCAGCAATTCTAAGCTGGCTAAGCCCAGCATTTGAAACTACTTCACCAAGGGTGTTCATCAAATTATCCTTGTCGTATGCTACGTTAATATTTTTAAACGATTTGTCATAGTTGGTGAGGGTAACAAAATGTAGGGGCATGGTTTGCATACCGTGCTCGGGCATATCTGTTTGTGTAAGAGCAATTGTGAGTTCGCGAAGACGATCGGTGCGAAAGTTAAAACAGATAACAACGTCGTTCTCCTTAATGGTGCCAATGGGATTGTTATTGCTATCTACTTTAACAATTGGCTTTATAAACTCGTCGGTGATGCCTTTGGCATACGATTCTTCAATGGCTTTGGTTATACTGGTAACCTTTTCACCTTTTCCGCTCACTAAAAGATCATACCCTTCCTTAATACGCTCCCAGCGCCTATCGCGATCCATTGTGTAGTATCGTCCAATAAGCGAAGCAATTGCTACATTACTTGTTTCTATGTGTTTCTCTAGATTCTGAATATAGCCTAACCCGCTTTGCGGGTCAGTATCGCGTCCATCGGTTAATGCATGAATAAAAACTTTTTCTAAACCGTGGTCTTTGGTTAAATCGCAAAGTTTATATAGGTGCGCACCCATAGAATGTACGCCACCATCGGATACCAAACCAATAAAATGGACAGAAACATTATTGTCCTTAGCATATTGGAATGCTTTGTTTAGAGTAGGGTTACTGTTGATCTTTCCTTCCTTTATCTCCTTGTTTATGCGAACCAGATCCTGATATACAATTCTTCCCGAACCTATATTCAGGTGTCCAACTTCCGAGTTTCCCATTTGCCCATCGGGCAAACCAACATTCTCGCCACTTGCAAGTAGTTGTGAATTTGGATACATCTGTTGAAGTTTAGTCACATTCTGGGGGTGGGTTGATGCAATTGCATCACTCTTGTCTCCTTTACCAATTCCCCATCCATCGAGTATCATAAGAAGCACCTTGTTGTTTATCTGCATCTTGATATGTGTAATTATTTAATCTATATAACAAATAATGAATTGCATATGTTTAAATGAATTTACAAAGGTATTTAAAAATACACGGAAAACATTGATAGTTATTATGTGGTTAGTGTAAAGTGAATTATGATGTACTAAATATCATCAAATTAATGGAAGCTAAATATAGTGTCAGCTCATTTTCGTATTCTTAAATAGATAGTTTTAGAAAATATGTTTACTTTTACATGGTTAAGGGGAGAGGGTACTGTAAAAGTACAATAAATTCGCTAATTTTACGTATCAACCCATTAAGTAAATCAAGTAATAGGAATAGATAACAACAGAAAGTATGAGACTGATAGCCAGAGTTATATTTGCATTAATTTTTGTAAGCATTTGTATTGATGGAGTATCGCAAACTGCTCGCTTAAAAAGAGCAAATGCGTATTACGAAGCAGGTGGATACTTTGAGGCTGTTGAACTTTATCGGCGCGATTTAGATAAAGTGCCCAAAGAGGAAATGGGCGTATATCTTCAGCGTATTGCTGAATGTTACAGGCTAATGGGCGATGCAAGGCAAGCAGAAATTTGGTATTCCAAAGCAATAATGCGCGATGCATCCGATCCTAAAGTTTTTTTCTATTATGCAGAGATGCTAAAAATGGGCGAGAAGTATGACGAGGCCATTGAGCAGTACCAGAAATATAAAGAATTAGTACCCAACGATCCCCTAGCCGATATAGGAATTGAATCGAGCGAACTAGCAAAAAAATGGTTAGAATCTCCTGCTGGTTATGAGATTGTAAATATGAGGACAATTAATAGTAGGCAGAGCGATTTTAGTCCCGCCTATGCCTCTGAAGATTATACCATACTATTATTTACTACATCACGCGAAGAGGCTACCGGTTCAAAAAAGCATGAAGGGACAGGCGATAAGTTTACGGACATATACATTTCGCAGCGAGATAAGCGAGGAAATTGGAGTAAGCCTCGTTCACTGGATGAGAGTATAAATACACCCGATGATGAGGGTACACCATCGCTAACCTCCGATTTTAATAAGTTATATTTTACACGTTGTAGAACCAGCAAGCGCAATAAGTTGGGCTGCGAGATAATGTTAAGCCAGCGTAGTGAGCAGGGGTGGTTGTCGCCAGAGCCAGTGCCCATTGCAGCTGATAGTATGGTTGTTGCTCATCCATCCATATCGGAAGATGAGCTAACGCTTTATTTTGTCAGCAATATTCCTGGCGGTTACGGTGGAAATGATTTGTGGAAAGTTACTAGAACTTCGCCAAGTGATAGTTGGGGTGAGCCCATTAACCTTGGCCCTGATATTAATACCTCAATGAATGAGATGTTTCCGTACATTCATCCTGACGGAACGCTTTACTTCTCGTCTGATGGTCACCCAGGGATGGGTGGTTTAGACATTTTCCGTGCAACACCTTTAGAAGATGGAAATGGGTGGGAGGTTGAGAATATGCGATATCCCATTAACTCGTCATCAGATGATTTTGGAATTATCTTTGAAAAAGAACGTGAGGCTGGCTATTTCTCGTCTAGGAGGAGAGACATAGGTTCAAGGGGTGGCGATAATATTTATCTGTTCTACTTACCTGAGATTATCTACAATTTAGTTGGCGAGGTTCGCGATGATAAATCGGGAGGTTTATTGGCCAGTGCCAATGTGCAACTTGTTGGTAGTGATGGATTAATTGCTGACGCTAAAACTGGAGATGATGGGGCATTCCGCTTTATGCTTAATGCTAACACCGATTATGTTTTGGTTGCGTCAAAAGAAGGTTACCTAAATGGTCGAGGTAGGGAGACAACTAAAGGAGTTGCTGAGAGCACAGATTTTGACATGTCCATTAAGCTTACTTCTACAGCTCGCCCAATTGAGTTGCCCAATATTTTTTACGACTTTGATCGTTGGGAGCTAAGACCAGAATCAATGGCAGCTCTTGATAGACTAGTTGAGGTGTTGAACGAGAATCCAACCATTATAATTGAGTTAGGAGCACATACCGATAGCCGAGGAACGCTAGATTACAACTACGACTTATCCCAGAAAAGGGCGCAGTCGGTTGTAAACTATTTGATTGAGAAAGGAATCCCAGCCGAAAGGTTGCGTGCAAAGGGTTATGCACAATCACAGCCAAAGGTAGTGGATGAACAATTGCAAGTGCGACTTCCATTCCTTAGCGTTGGAGCAAAACTTGATCAGAGAATTATTGACAACCTAAGTTCTGAGGAGCAAAAAGAAAAAGTTCATCAAGTTAACCGAAGAACAGAGTTTAGGGTGTTGAGTACTGATTATAAAGCAGAATAATCCGATACTTTATAGTTAAATGCTACGAATAGTTCCTTTGATAGTTTTTTTAGGCTTTACCTGTTTAACAGGTAATTGCCAAAAAATATTTCAGGCCGATTTCCCTGAGCAAGCTTCTGTCATGATTTTTCCGGCTAACGAGCCTGAAGAGGCAGACCTGTGGGTATGCTTTGTTTGGGAGGAGGAAGAGTTAACGCGAACAGGACTTTGGATGGATATGCGGTTCGATTATGAGGCCGATATAATTGTGTTTTTTGTTGATGATGAGGAGGAGTCCAATCTGAAAATATGGTTAGTTGATACCCCAGAGGAGAGCAAATGGTTAAATGAGAGCAAGAAGAGTCTGCTGTTAAATAAAAAAGAGTAATCCACAAGCAATACCAATTTCCAAAAATGTCTGATAAATTTCGATATTCACAAAGAGGAGTATCTGCCTCAAAGGAAGATGTACATGCTGCAATAAGTAATCTTGATAAAGGTCTTTATCCTAAAGCATTCTGTAAAATAGTCCCCGATACACTTACAGGGAGCCAAAACCATTGCGTTGTTATGCACGCCGATGGTGCCGGAACAAAATCATCCCTTGCATATATGTACTGGCGCGAAACTGGCGATTTGTCGGTTTGGAGGGGCATAGCCCAAGACGCTATAGTTATGAATATGGATGATTTACTTTGCGTTGGGGTTACCGATAATATTCTTTTGTCGTCAACCATTGGCAGAAATAAGAACCTTATACCGGGAGAGGTAATAGGAGAGATTATTAAGGGTACCGAAGAGTTTTGCCAGAGGATGAGAGACCTTGGGGTAGGAATTCAGCTAACGGGTGGCGAAACAGCCGATGTTGGCGATTTGGTTCGTACCGTTATTGTTGACTCAACGGTTACAGCACGCATACAACGGTCGGAGGTGATTGACAATGCCAACATTCGCGATGGCGATGTTATCATTGCTTCCCATCCCTCCATTATACTCATCCTCGTATTTAGCTTGGCCGTCGGAACTCAAACC
>CALGIR010000107.1 GCA_937915475.1 uncultured Bacteroidales bacterium | reverse complement strand
GGGCACACCTACCCTGGTGCCAGCGTACCCTTTGGCATGGTGCAGCTTAGCCCCGATACCCGCCTTGGCGGGTGGGATGGAAGCTCGGGATACCACTACTCCGACTCTATAATATACGGATTTACCCATACCGCGCTAAGTGGAACTGGGGTTGGCGATTATGGCGATATCCTGTTAATGCCTGTGGTGGACAAGCCCACAATGATAAACACCGAGTACCTATCACCTTTTCAGAAGAAAAACGAGAAGGCTACGGCAGGTTACTATAGCGTTTACCTCGATAAGCCAAATGTGCTTGCCGAGCTTACCACAACCACTCGTGTTGGCTATCATCGCTACACCTTCCCAAAAACAACCGAGGCAAACATAATTATCGACCTTGAGCATAGGGATAAGGTAATCGACTCGTGGATTGAGATGGTAAGCGACACCGAAATTCGGGGGATGCGCCGCTCATCAAACTGGGCTAACGATATGGTTTGGTACTTCCACATGAAATTTTCAAAACCATTTATACGCAAAGGGATATCGTTAAATAATACACTGCAAAATGATGTAAAATTTGTTCAAGGGAACAACGTAAAGGCATTTGTGGGATTCGAAACCGAGGAGGGCGAAGCCATTGAGGTCAAGGTTTCGCTCTCGGCTGTCAATTCCGATGGGGCACTTCAGAATATGCAAGCCGAATTGCCTAGCTGGGGTTTTGATGAAACCAAGCAAAAGGCCTTTGACACTTGGAATATTGAGCTTAGTAAGATTATTATAACTGGTGGCACAGAGGAACAGAAAACCGTTTTTTATACCGCAATGTACCATGCATTTCTACAGCCCAATATTTTTATGGATATTGATAATAGGTATCGCGGAATCGACAAGCTAATACATACCGCCGATGGTTTCACAAACTACACCGTATTCTCGCTGTGGGATACCTATCGGGCATGGCATCCGTTGATGACAATTATTGACCAGCAACGCACCAAGGATTTTATAAACACAATGCTGAATATGTACGAAAAGGGTGACTTGCTTCCAATATGGGAACTGGCCGCCAACGAAACCAACTGTATGATTGGCAACCACGCAATATCGGTAATTGCCGATGCGCACATAAAGGGTATCGATGGTTTTGATACGCAGAAAGCCCTAAGCGCCATGCTACATAGCGCTACCCGCGACCATTTTGGGCTAAAAGCCTACCGCCAGCACGGTCATATTCCTGGTGATATGGAGCACGAGTCTATCTCTAAAACGCTAGAGTATGCCTATAACGATTGGTGTATTGCATTAATGGCCAAAAGTTTAGGTAAGGGTGATGTGTACAACGAGTATATTCAACGGGCGCAGTACTACAAAAATATTTTCGATACCGAAACTGGCTTTATGCGGCCACGGCTAAACGGCGGCTGGCTTAAGCCATTTAATCCAACCACTGTCGACTGGCATTTTACCGAGGCCAACTCGTGGCAGTACAGCTTTTATGTTCCGCATGATATTACGGGGCTATACAACTTACATGGCGGCAAAGAACTGTTTGCCAATAAAATAGATGAACTTTTTGAAACTGATAATACCATTTCTGGTCGCGACCAGAAGGATATTTCGGGGCTAATTGGTCAGTATGCCCAGGGCAACGAGCCAAGCCACCATATGGCGTATCTTTACAGTTTTGTAAATCAACCTTGGAAAACGCAGTTTAGGATACGCCAAATTACGGATAACCTTTACACCCACAAACCCGATGGGCTAAGCGGTAACGAGGATTGCGGTCAGATGTCGGCCTGGTTTATTATGAGCGCCATGGGTTTTTATCCCGTTACTCCAGGCCTTTCAGAGTACGTAATAGGCACGCCTTTATTTCCCGAGGCTGAGCTGCAACTCGAGAATGGAAAGTCATTTAAGATAACCGCCAATGGGGTTTCCCAAAAAAACATCTATATCCAATCGGCAATGCTAAATGGTACCAATTACAGCAAATCATATCTTTCGCACAGCGATATTATGAGTGGCGGGCAGCTCCATTTCGAAATGGGCAGTAAGCCCAACAAGGACTGGGGTAGCAGCGATAGCGATATTCCAACAACCCACATTGCTGACCAGCAAATACTGCCCATACCATTTATTAATTCCAAAGAGCGTCGCATTCGCGATAGCATGGTGGTAACCATTGGCACCATAATTCCTGATTGCGAAGTTTTTCTCACAACCGATGGCACTACCCCCACACGCCAATCGACACCCTACACCGAGCCCATAATCCTTACTAGCACCATAACCCTGAAAGCTGTGGCGTATAAGGAGGGTGTGGGGTACAGTTTCCCAGTTAAAGCCGAGTTTGTTAAGATTGATTTAACCCGCCCCATCAACATAACCTCAAAATGTAGTCAGAGCTACCATGCAGGCGGGCCCGAAGCGCTTATCGATGGCATTCGCGGCGCCGAGAACTGGCGCTTAGGCGGTTGGCAAGGCTATCAGGCAACCGACTTTGAGGCGGTTGTAGATTTAGGTAAAAACCAACCAATTAACCACTTGGCAGCAGGTTTTGTGCAGGATATCCGCTCGTGGATTTGGATGCCCAAGGATGTTACATTCTACATTTCCAACGATGGCAAAACGTTTAAGCAGGTGGCAAAGGTAAAGAGTACAACACCTCACGATGATTATGAGAATACGCAAACCGACTTAAAGGCCAATGTCAAAACAGCAGGCCGCTACGTTAAGGTAGTTGCTACCAACTACGGGAAAATCCCCAGTTGGCACCTAGGTTCTGGTGGGAATGCTTTTATTTTTATTGATGAAATAATTATTGAATAGATAGTGCTTTTGGGGCAAAAGCAGATGTTCCTAATGTGGTAAGAGGCTGTTTAAAAGGGCGAGTTTTTCGTCATTCCGAGCCTGCCTGTCGGTAGTCAGGGAGGCACGACGAAGGAATCTATTGATTATAAGCATCTAAAGATTGCTTCTCTTCGTTCGCAATGACGTTTTAGAACCTTTTTAGACAGTCCCTTATTCATAAGAACGGCATATTTAATAACTCTGCTATTTTATGAAGTTTTTGGGTGCTAATTGTACCAGAATCCCACTGTACGCCAAAAAGCCCTATGAAAATCCTCCCCCTTCTGGTTAGGGTACAAGTCAATATACGATTTTGGGTCTACCTCAAAGGGGATTCTTTTTATCTTGATTTCTGTATTGTAAATAGCTGGCACCTCGGGATGAAACTGCACACCCAAAACATAAGGATACTTGCTATGCTTTGCTGCCTCCACAATCTTTCCATCCATGCTCCAAGCAATGGGAACAATACCTTTACCCAACACTTTTAGCGCCTGATGGTGACTACTCCAAACATATGGGAACTCTTCTGCAAAACTGTTTAGCGTATCGAGGAAAGATTTATCCTCAAATTTAATTTGATGAAAATGTCCCCAGGTCAACTCGTTGTCCGTACCAAAACTTGAGTGGTAGTTTCTGTGCTGAGCATTCTGCTCTTGCGCCAGAACCTCCTCAACCGTCTTTAAGCCGTAAAGCTCGGTTGGGATATCCTGATACATTGTTCCGCCAGTTGCCACGTTCATACTCTGCATACCAAGGCATATCCCTATAATTGGGAAATCTGGTTGGTCCTCAAGCAACGGTTTGTAGCCCTCATTCTGTAAACCACCAAGCAAATGGTACAAAAAGGACAGCTCAACGTAATGTCTGTGCGCGTCGGTAATGGAGGTTAGCAGGTTGGTTTGGCTGCCATAGGTTGCAGCGGGCATATCGGGGCCGCCAAAGAAGATAATTCCTTTGGAATTACTAAAAATCTCCCGAAATGTATAGCTACAATCATTCTCGGAATAGAGGTTATCAGGATTTAGTTCACCATCAATTTCTAGCAGTTTAAATCGCTCATCGGCTAAATTTCTCAAAAAATCCTTCGACAAATCATAATTATAAGCCCCATTAACATGGTAAACACCCAGTACTCTTAAACTATGGGATAGCGGGAAAATACTATTTTCGGTTAGCTCAATAAATGTTTTAATGTTGTTTACCGTTGGGTGCATAAGCACCACTGTTGGCTGAAAATCAGAAAGTTTATCGATACTAGTTAATACTTTAAGCTCATTATTGGTGCACGACCAGAGCATGAGGATAGAAACAATTACTCCCAAGTATTTTCTCATAACAATAAGTGTTTTTTATAATTTACTTTTATTGTTGTCCGATAAAAAACTTTACATTAATGCAGAGGTCTTGCTTTTACTGATAAGACCTACTACATCTCATATCTAGGGCTTTGCCCCAGGCCCCACTTACTTTCTTGTCTTGAAACAAGAAAGTAAGCAAAGAAGTTCAAGGCTCCGTCCGCTTCGCTCGAAAAACTACGCATTGCGGGCTAAAAAATCTGAACTTGCACCTCCCTGCGGTCGGTGCTTCGAACAGCAGATTTTTCTTAACGCCCCCTTTGCTTGTTTTTCGGCTCA
>CALGIR010000106.1 GCA_937915475.1 uncultured Bacteroidales bacterium | reverse complement strand
CTTCTCTGTGGCATTCCCAGCATTTCCTCTCTTTCCTTAAATCATTGTGGGCAAACTCTGGCCTCATCATTTTAGGGTCGTCAATCAGCTGTGTATGGCACCTTATGCAGTTATTGTGAACCGCATTTGCCCCAGCCTCTTTAATCTTAATTACTTGAGGTTCATTTCTAAGGGTGAAAATTGTGGCATGCCTTAGCCCATCCTTCGCTTTAAAGTAGTAATGGTTAAAAACATTGTTATGGGGTACATGGCAGTCGTTGCAATTAGTGTATTCGCGATGTGCGCTATGTGCCCAGGTTGAATATTCCGGTGCCATAATGTGGCAGTTAATACAAGTTGTTGGATTATCGGATAGGTACGAGGGTGCCTTGGAGATATGAAAGGAAAATGCACCAATACCAAAAAAAATCCCCAGTAATACTGTTACCGGAAGTTTCCATTTATCTGGGGGTATGAACAGCTTAACAACCTTTTTCATAGTGGCTAGCTTAATTATTGATGCAATATAATCCAAATTGATTGAACTTTAAAAGTCTTTATCCCTAATTTGTATGGTGTTAGGTCAATTTAGAAAGGTTTTACATTAGGGGGAATTATTCAAGTTCTATCGGAATGTAAGTGTTTTATGCAAATTGATGTTGAAATACCAGTGGTTTCTAGCTATTAGTAGTTACGAGTTTTCATTGTAGATAAAGCAAATTCGTAATCATCAAAACAAGGTCTGGCATCAATTCAGCATAGTTTATTTAACCCCAATAGGAATCTACCGTAATTATTTATAATTTTAGATAATGCATCACTACCATTTTATTGTAGTTTTGTATTTTTGTTTAAACAATAAGTTAATAACAATTAACACTTTATCAGCAATGAGGAAAGAGGTTGACGTAATTTGCATAAACTCCAATTCACGTAAAAAATTAAGCCCTGGGCTTAACTTACAAGAGATTGCCATAGAGTTTGGGGTGAAACTCGAACATCCAATTCTTGGTGCGATGGTGAATAATGAGCTAAAAGAGTTGGAATACGAGGTTTATACTCCCAAAAGCATAATGTTTATCGATATAACTCATCCTGCAGGAATGCGAATGTATCAGCGTAGCTTATTCTTTGTTATGCAAAAAGCAGTTGGCGGAATTATACCAGGTGGGCGGATAAGCATAGAGCATTCCGTGTCCAAAGGATTCTATTGCGAAATTAATGGTATTGATACACCTTTGGACTTACCGTTAATCTTTTCAATTGGCGATAAAATGCGAGAGATAATTGAGCAGGATTTACCCATAAGGCGAGATAAGGTACTAACCGTGGATGCGGTTAAACTATTTAACGATATTGGCCAAACAGAGAGGGCAAATCTATTTAAAACGCGCTCTAAGCTATATACATCTGTGTACTATACAAATGGATTAGCCGATTATTTTTTTGGGTGTTTAGTTCCATCCACGGGTTACCTAAAGGTATTCGATTTGGTGAAGTACTATAGAGGAATGTTACTTATGGTGCCTAAGCGTAGCAAACCCGATGAGCTTGAGGATATTGTGCTTCAGAATAAGATGTTTGATATTTTTCAGGAGTATAAGGAGTGGGTCGATATTATTGGCGTGAGCAATGTGGCGGCAATGAACCAGCTGGTCTCAGAGGGCAGAAC
>CALGIR010000105.1 GCA_937915475.1 uncultured Bacteroidales bacterium | reverse complement strand
GATCCAGAGACTGCGTATGCTGCTGCTCCTGCCGATACTCCAGTTGAGCGTTTTGGCGTGCTTGATGCAGAAGATGCCTCATGGAAAAACTATCTCGATTCATTGGCTTGCACTGAGTGTGGACGATGCACAGAAGTTTGCCCTGCCAATATTACAGGAAAAAAACTATCTCCTCGTAAAGTGATGATGGACCTTAGAGCTAGGATGAAGGAGAAACGCGATGGCTTGCTTAAACAAGGCAAAGAGTTTACTGATGGAAAGTCGCTTATTCGCGATTACATTAGCGAGGAAGAACTTTGGGCTTGTACCACTTGTAATGCATGTGCACAGGAATGTCCCATAAACATAGATCACCCCAAGTTTATTGTTGATATGCGCCGCTATCTAGTGATGGAGGAAGGCTCAGCCCCAAGTGAACTGAAAGCCACCTTTAGCAATATCGAAAATAATGGGGCTCCTTGGCAATACTCACCCGACGATAGGCTTGTTTGGGCAAAAGATTTGGAGATGAACAAGGTATAAAACAACTTTTACATTACAAATATGAATACAAAATGTAAAAGTTATAATAAAGAATGTAAAAGTTAAGAATTTACAATATGGAAACCATAAAAGTAAATGTACCTGTAATGGCCGACCTGTTTGCCAAAGGCAAAAAACCTGAGTATCTATTTTGGGTTGGTTGTGCCGGCGCATACGACGATAGATACAAGAAAGTGGCCGGAGCGTTTGCAAAAATTCTGACTCACCTAAACATAAGCTATGCGGTGCTTGGTAAGGAAGAAACATGCACAGGCGACCCCGCCCGTAGGGCTGGTAACGAAATGCTTTACCAAATGCAGGCTATGCAAATCATCGAAACATTTAAGATGTACGAGGTAAAGAAAATTATTGCAATTTGCCCCCACTGCTATAATATTTTCAAGAATGAATACCCCGATTTAGGCGGAAACTATGAGGTAATGAGCTACGTGGAGTTTATTGACAAGCTAATTACTGACGGTAGGCTTAAACTCGATATTAGTAAGTTTGCCGACGATAGGATTACCTTTCATGATCCATGCTATCTGGGACGCTCAAATAACATATACGACGAACCGCGCCGAATTCTTAAAGCCCTAACAACAAATCTTATTGAGATGGAGCGAAACAAGAGTTTTGCTTTGTGTTGTGGTGCTGGAGGCGGACAGATGTTTAAAGAAGCCGAAAAAGGTGATAAAGAGGTGTTTATTGAGCGTACCGAGGATGCTTTAAAAACGAGTCCTCAGATTATTGCAACATCTTGCCCATTCTGTATGACCATGATGACCGATGGCATAAAGTACAAAAACAAAGAAGAAGAGATTAAAAACTACGATATTGCAGAGCTAATAGCACTATCAATAGGACTATAATACTATTTTACGCTAACTATAACCAAATAAAACATGGAAACTGTAATAATGAAAAGCGGCGAATTTCTTGTAAAAGACCTTGATCCAAAGGATATGTTTATTCCTGAAGAATTTACTGAGGAACAACTCATGATTGCTCAAACTTGCCAAGATTTTTTAGACGCAGAAGTACTACCTAACCTCGATAAAATTGATGCAGGTGACAGGGAGTTTATGAAGAGTATTCTGCATAAAGCAGGTGAACTAGGTATGCTGGGAATTGCTGTTCCTGAGGAGTATAACGGATTTGGGCAAGATTTTGTGACCCAAATGCTTGTGGCCGAAACTACGGGTGCCGGGTACTCTTTCTCAGTTGCATATCAATGCCATTGCGGAATTGGAACTATGCCCATTATGTACTACGGAAATCATGAACAACGCGAGAAATACGTTTCACGCCTAGCAACTGGCGAGTTAATTGGGGCCTACTGCCTAACCGAACCAGGCGCTGGTAGCGATGCCAACTCAGGTAAAACTATTGCAACTCTTAGCGAAGATGGTAAGCACTATATCCTAAACGGACAAAAGATGTGGATTACCAATGGTGGTTTTGCCGATACTCAGGTAGTTTTTGCGAAAATTGATAAAGACCGAATACTAAGTGCGTTTATAGTTGAAAGCAACTGGCCTGGTGTAGTTATAGGTCCCGATGAGCATAAAATGGGCATTAAGGGTTCGTCAACTACCCAGATCTATTACAACGATGTGAAAGTTCCCATTGAGAACATGATCGGTGATCGCGGTCAAGGTTTCCGCATTGCCCTTAGCATTTTGCACATGGGGCGCATGAAACTTGGAGCCAACGTAATTGGCGCAGCAAAGCAGGCCATTACCGATTCTATTCGCTATGCCAATGAGCGCAAGCAGTTCAATACTCTAATTTCAAGTTTTGGCGCCATTAAGCATAAACTGGCACAGATGGCAATTAAAACCTTTGCCCACGAATCTGCAATTTACAGGGTGAGCAAGGATGTTGATGGAATGATAAACAAGTACAAATCAGAAGGATGTGACCATGGTCTTGCTGCAATAGATGGCATTAGCCACTATGCTGTTGAAGATGCTATCCTTAAGGTTTGGGGTTCAGAAATGCTTGATTACGTTGCAGATGAGGCAGTTCAGATTTATGGCGGCATGGGATACTCCGCAGAAATGAACGTTGATCGTGGGTACCGTGATTCACGTATCAATAGAATTTTTGAAGGAACTAATGAAATCAACCGTCTTTTAGTAGTTGAGGCTACGAACAAGTTTGCAAAAAAAGGTGAGTACAACCTACTTGAAATGGCCGAAGAAATCCATAAAAATATGGATAGCATTACAGATGGGGCAAAGAGTGGAGAAAGCTATTTTGAAGAGAAACGCAGATATATTGGAAACTTCAAGAAAGCTATTATGCTTACCTTCCAGAGTACAACCCAAGCACTTGGCAAAAAATTTATGAGTGAGCAAGAGGTTGTGAATAACCTTGCTAATATGATTATGGAATTGTATGAGGCTGAATCTATGGCTCTTAGGATTGAAAAACTCGATGGACTTAACGGAACCAAGCAGGTTTACCGAGATATGCTCGATGTTTTTGTTTATGATACAGCAAGCCTAATTCTTAAAAATGCTAAGGATGCAATATACTCGAGTATTGAGGGCGATGAGGCAACAAAACTTGAGAAGGGTATTAAAACATTAACCACTGTAGCTGGTGTTAATGTAATGCAAGCACGACGCAACATTGCCGATATTTTAATCGAAGAGAATGAGTATAAATTCTAATCATCAATACATCACAAAAAAAACCAGCGCAATTGCGCTGGTTTTTTTTTGGTAGATGAAATTACTTTTTCAACAAATCCCTTATCTCGGTAAGTAAAATCTCTTCTTTTGTTGGAGCAGGCTCAGGAGCAGGAGCAGCAGGAGCATTCTCTTTCTTTCTTTTAGCCATATTGAGCCCCTTAATTAGCATAAATACTGCAAAGGCAACAATCAGAAAATCGAAAACCACCTGTATAAAACTACCATAGTTTAGTGTTACTGCAGGGGCCGTTTCTGTGGCTTTTTGGAGCACAACTGCTAAATCCTTAAAATCAACACCGCCAATCAGCATACCAATCGGGGGCATGATTATATCGTTAACAATTGAGGATACTATTTTACCAAAAGCAGCTCCAATAATAATACCTACTGCCATATCTACAACGTTGCCCTTCATAGCGAACGTTTTAAACTCTTTAAATATATTCATAATCTAAAATTTGTATGATATTCCTACAGCAAAAATTTCTTTAAACTGAATTCTCGGTGCTTCTTCTTCTACACCATTAACCTCCTTAGCAATCATAATTTTATCATCGTAAATAAGGTGGGTGTTAAAGTTTACGTTAATGTACTTATTGATTTTAAATGCAAGCATATTTTCCCAGTTAACCACAATATTTTGTGGGTCTTTTAAGTAGTTTGAGAAAAGGTCGATTTTTGAAGTGATTGAAACATTTTTCATGAATTCGCTCGTAAAATCGCTTTTAGAGAAAATAATTCGAACATAACCCCCAAATTCGCTAAAACTATTGTCACCCGGTTCCACACCAAATGCGCCTATGCTAGAAAGGTGTTCATCGTTTACTATGGTCATTTTACCAGTTAGGGGTGCAGCAAAAATACTAACAGACTCAATAGGTTTGTAGTCAATACCAATAGCTGCAATTATATACGCAGGTGCAAATGCATTTGATATTACACTTTTACTTCCATCTGCTTTATAATCGTAGCCCCTTGTCATTTGCGACTTGAAGTTAAATAGTCCTGCATAGTAAAGGTTTTTGTATGCTTCGCGACCAAATTTCGAAAGAAAGTCAACCTTGTCATCTGTTTTCTTATAATCAGTATCTCCTTGTTTTAAAAGGCCGTAACCTAGGTCAAAAGAGTTATCCCATGATATTTTATCTTTTTTATAGTTTCCAAAAAGATTAAAAACCCCATTAACAGCAAGCGAACCCTCGCCACCAGCAGACCAGTTAATAAGTGCCGTTTGGGCAACGTTTACCCCAGCATTACCTCCAATTTTCCAACCCGATAGTGAGTCTGGATTTTGTTCCTTTAATTTCCCTTCTGCATCAGTTACCTGTGATACCAAAGGATTGGTAAAAAGGCACAGTGCTAAAGCAAGCAGAAATGTAGTTTTCATGTTCATTGTAAAAATAATATATTAGTTGTTTTTATAATTTAAAGTGCAAATTTATAACCATTTATTGATAAATTCTACTTAACATCAATTTAAAACTACAAAAAAAATTTGTTCTATTCTATAAATAGCTGGGCAATTGAAGATAAACATAAAATAATTTTCGACGCAAAAAAACTCTCAACAATTCCAGTACTGAATGGTAACTTCACATCTCTTTTGGATTCTTCAATTTTACAGAACATAGTAACTAATTTCTACTCTTATCTCAAACAAAACGCCATGGAACAAAAAAATAATTGTATATTCCTTCGATTTAGTGATGCAATATATTTAACCTAAAGCCTTGTTAATGAAATTAAAAGTAAAACATCAGGAGAGGTATTCGCGCCTAGAGCTACTACTAAGAACATTTCTTGGGCTTTTTTACATTATCCTACCCCATTCTTTTCTTTTTATTTTTGTGGTTGCATGGGGAGTTATACTAAGATTTCTTGCGTTTTGGATTATCATTTTTACGGGTAAATACCCAATAAGGATGTTCAAATTCCAGGTTGGCCTGCTGAGGTGGATTTTAAGGGTACTAGCACGATTCTACAACATTTCTGACGGTTATCCTGCTTTTGGGATTAATGGTGCCGATGAGCATACCCTTTTTGAAGTTATGTACCCTGAAAAGATAAACCGAGGAATAGTTCTGCTTCGTCTGTTTTTAGGTCCTATATACGTTTACCTCCCTCATGGTTTTATCCTATTGCTAAGGACGATATTTGTATGGATACTTATTTTCTTTGCATGGTGGGTCGTTCTTTTCACCAGCAAATATCCACCTTCAATCCACAAATGGGTTGTAGGACAAGTTCGCTGGGGATATCGACTAAGCGTGTACATGAGTTACATGACCGACAAGTATCCTGCATTTACAGGTGATGAACTTCCCGAGGAGGTTTAACCTACCGTCCTTAAATAGTTTGTAAAATTAAAACTGAATCAATTAACCAATAATAACAGCAAATAAAATCCTGGTAATCTATAAGTTAACCTCTTGTAAAAACCTTAGCCTTCTTAACCATACTTGGAAGTTTAATTCTAGACAAAATTGCGGCCAAAACCAACCCGCTTACCATTTGCCAAATGCCCCACCAAGCGGCCATAACGGCCATCCCTCCATTTGCATCAAAAAGTTTTGGGTTAAAAATTAGGATTAAAGCCAACCCTGAATTCTGAATTCCTGTTTCAATACTAAGCGTCCGCCTATCAGCCCGCGAAACCTTACCAGCCAAACCAACAATATATCCTGTAAATAAGGTTTGGGCATTCAGTAACAAAACAATTACTCCAATGGGAACAAGTATTGAACCCATAAAACTACGGTTTGCCCATAAAGCACCAAAAATAAAACTCAAGTAAAGTACAACTGAACCAATTTTAATGTGTTTCATGTACTTTTTAGTAAATTCAGGAAATCGGTTGCCAAACCACATCCCCAAAATAAGGGGAATACCCAGAAGAATGAATACGGTTTGAGCCATCTGCCAAAAATCAATCTGAATTGGAATATTTAGGTGTAGAGCCCTCTCCGAATACTTTACGTACAATCCGCCCCAAACCGCAAAATTAAGCGGGGTAAGAATTGTGGCCGAGAGCGTGGCAATAGCCGTAAGGCTAACGGAAAGTGCAACATTTGCCTTTGAGAGGGAGGATATGAAGTTGGATATGTTACCGCCCGGACAGGCTGCAATCAGTATCATCCCCATTGCAATTGATGCTGGGGGATTTATGATGATTACCAGTATAAAAGTGAGTGCGGGTAGAAGGAGGAATTGCGATCCGAATCCGAGGATTGCTGATTTTGGGTAGTTAAGTATGTTTTTAAAGTTTTGAACTTTTATTTCGAGTGCTACGCCAAACATTATGGCAGCAAGCGTAATATTCATGAACAAAAGGCCACCCTCGCTAAAGTTTAACCGCATTGAATCAATGTCCTTAAGCAAATCAAACATAAGTTTTAAAATTGGTTGGGGTAAAAATAGATATATTTTTTTATAGAAATAGTTAATCCTTATAATTTTAGCTCTAGGAAACGAAAGGAACGGAAAAAGGCTGTTTAATTTTCAGATTTAGAACAATTTCAGTCTGCAAATGTTTTTGGGTGATATTTTTATCTGCAATAAACAATTGTTATTCTGCCATAAAAACAAAAGAGGGATTGCACACTACAATCCCTCTTTTAATAGTAAAATACTTCTTACTACCCTTCTATCTTTGCCTCAATATTAGGCAGTTGTAGGCCATATCCTTTCTTTTTATCTTCTGCCTTAAGCAAAAACCCAAAAACAAGAGCCAAAACACCAAAACTTGTGAATATCATCATTGGGATAGTATAGTTATATGTTGAAACAGTTACCCCTTCAACCACTTTTTGACCAGTAACACAATATTTATCGAGCACCCAACCAATTAGTGCAGGAACACCCATTAAACCCCAATTTTGCACCCAAAAAATTAATGAAAATGCAGTGCCTAATCGTTTTTCAGGAATAATCTTCGGTACCGATGGCCACATTGCCGAAGGCACTAACGAAAATGCGATTCCAAGAACAATGGATAAACCAATGGCAATAAGCCAGTGATTTAGGAATGGGATAGAAAACATGGAATGAACAAAGATTAGAAGTACTGCACCCAGTATCATGATTGATGCTCCCTTACCTTTCCTATCGTACAGATTACCAAAGAAAGGAGTTAGTAAAATTGTACCAAATGGAAGTATCCCTGGTATTAGCCCTGCCAGAGATTCACGCACCGCGAATTTATTTACCATTAAATCTGTTGCATACTTAAGGAAAGGGAAAACAGACGAATAAAAAAGGACACAGAGAATAGCAATATACCACCATGCCTTGTTTGTTATAATTGCGAATATATCTTTTATTTGAAATGACTCCTCCTCGTCTATAATTTCATTTTCAAGGTCGTAAGCTGCCTGGCTTTCATCCAGCTTCTTGTCCATAAAAATGTAAACGATAAAAGCAATCATCCCAATACAAAGCCCAATTAGAGCAACCAAAATTGGCTTAGAAACAGACACAATCCCAAACGATCTTGCAATTGGAACCGATGCAACTATTGCTAGACCTGTACCAATACGAGCCATAGCCATTTCGAGTCCCATAGCAAGGGCAAGTTCTTTACCCTTAAACCATTTTACAATAATCTTCGATACGGTAATACCGGCAACTTCTACACCAACACCAAAAATAGCATATCCAAGTCCAGCCATAAAAACCTGTGCTTTTACTTCAAACAGCCATAAAACATTCCAAGTTTGGCCATCGAGTGTGTTTGTTGAAACAGCCCAAAATTTTAATGCTGTACCAAGAACCATAATAATGGTAGCACCTAAACCCGTAAAGCGTACGCCCATTTTGTCGAGTATTATGCCTCCAAAAATCAGCATAAAAAGGAATACGTTGAACCAACCATAGGCACTGGTAAAGAAACCATACTCTGTACTGTTCCATGAGAGTTGTCCTTCAAGAAGCCCTTTTAAAGGAGCCATTATATCGGTTAAGAAATAACCGCATAGCATGGTAAACGAAACGATAAATAAGGCTGCCCAGCGAGCAGTTGCCGAATCGCGTAAAGTCTGTCTAATTTTTTCCATTTGCTTAACTAATATTTGTTTGATTTTTAACGATACAATTTCTTTTTCTAAAGAATCTCAAAAGTAGGATAATCCACCATCTTTGCAAATAATAAACCTTAGGTTTGAGCGAAAAGTGTTTCAGTCCAAATAAAAAAAGAGGGCAGGTGCCCTCTTAATATCCTTACCTACATTTAATTAACGTAAAATTAGACTAACGATTCCCCTCGTAAACCCACATCTCAATGGGCTCCGCTTTGGACCTATTTATTCTCAAGATTTCATTTGCCGCTTTTGAATAAGTATCAAATGCTGCAACGGAAACCATTCGGAAACCGTTTGGCGATTCAACTATTTTGGCACTGTTAAAGCCCAAATTTGTAACTTGTTTCTGGAACTCATCAGCATTATTGGGAACTTTAAAACTACCAATAATAACCTGAAACCTGTTTTTGGCTTCCATCTCTTTAACCCGCATTAAAGAATCCTGGATGGATTTTTCCTTTGCCCTGCGAGCTTCTTCAATTTTTTTGACCTTTAATACCTCTGCTTTTTTAATACTATCTTGCTTGGCCTCCCAAACAACTAAAGTATCTGCAGCTTTGTTCTTATTAAAAACTCTATCAAAAAATTGACAGCTGGTAAATGAAATGGCTAGTAATAAGGTAAGAAGGAGTTTCGTTCTCATAGTTGCTTTTTAGTTAAATTCTAAATCAAATTTCAGCATTTTTTACTCTAAACAAAAATTTTTGGAAATAAATATTTTATTTTAATGACTTTTTTTTGAGTTGCCATCACAACTAACTGTTTGCCAATAAGTTACAAGAGTCGCCAAAATGCTCAAAAATGCGCTTCAAAGCATCAAAATTGCCCAAACCATAGATATTACCAACTAAATTTCGAATATATTCTCTATTAAATTCGGGTTCAAAAGCGTTTTTATAATATTACCCATGCTCTTTTAGCTACATTAGTCTAAGTTGAAACACTTTTTGCCCGAAATTATGCCTTGCTCAAAAACATGCAAACTATATTTGCAACAAAGGCCAATTCTTACTCACAAAATAGGGCATACACAACAAATCTCTAAAGTTAAAGTACATCTAACATTCTTTTTTATTGAAACTATAGCACAAAAGAATGAGTGCATTCTGTTTGTTTGAGGCTATTGTGTTATTTTTTTATATTTTTGTTCCATTAAGGACTAATTCAGTAAAACACCGTAAAACAAGTTATCAGAAATATTTCTCGCATAGGGAAGATGATTATTTGGGCGAGTTCTCCCGAATCATTTTCGGGACAGGCTATGTGGCAATTGAAAAATAAATTATAAGCACATGAAAACAATTATTGATCTTTTTGAAGGGAGCGTAAATAAGTTCTCGCAAAATCCTTACCTATGGGAAAAGGTTGATGATGAATTTGCCTCAATATCATATCAAGAGACAAAAGATGAAGTTTACCGCTTAGCCGCTGGTTTATTAAGTTTAGGGGCAAAGGATAACGATACCATTGCACTTCTGGCTGAGGGTCGAAAACTATGGGTTATAAGTGAATTAGCCATTCTTTATACAGGAGCCATAAATGTCCCCTTGTCCATAAAACTAGAGTCAGCGGATCTGCTTTTTCGCTTGGTTCATTCCGATACGAGCATTGTAATGGTTTCGGGAAATCAGGCTCATAAAATAAGGGCTATCAAAGATCAATTACCCCAGGTAAAAACATATATTTTTCTGGATGAACAGGAGAGTTACTCTGCTAACGAAATGCACGTTTCATCGGTTTTTGCACAAGGAGATAAGATGCTTGCTGTCAATCCAAACGTTGTGCTAGAATCAATAAAAAATATTGACCCTAACCATTACGCTACAATAAGTTACACATCAGGCACAACAGCCGATCCTAAGGGAGTAATACTATCCCATCGCAATTATACTGCAAATGTTGAGCAAGCACTCACCTTAATGGATATCCCTCCAACCTACAAAACATTGATTATTCTGCCACTCGATCATTGCTTTGCACACGTAGCAGGCATTTACTCGTTTATGGCAAAGGGTGCAAGTATTGCAACCGTTCAACTTGGCAAATCTCCATTTGAAACCCTTAGAAACATCCCTATAAACATTAAAGAGACAAAGCCAAACCTACTCCTAAGCGTTCCTGCTCTTGCCAAAACCTTTAAGAAGAGCATTGAATCGAACATTCGAGCAAAAGGACCATTCATTGAGAAACTTTTTAACCATGCGCTATCCTTATCCTACTCCTACAATAAAGAGGGATTTAATAAGGGTAAAGGAATTACAATTCTCTATAAACCATTGCTATGGATTTACGATAAGATACTATTCACAAAAGTACGGGAAGGTTTTGGCGGTAATCTTGACTTTTTTATTGGTGGTGGAGCACTTTTAGATATTGATCTTCAGCGCTTTTTCTACGCAGTAGGCATGCCCATGATGCAAGGCTACGGCCTTTCTGAAGCTACGCCCATTATTAGCTCAAACTCTTTAAAAAAGCACAAACTCGGATCGTCTGGATTCTTAGTATCCCCAATGGAACTTAAAATTTGTGATGATAACGGAAAAGAACTGCCTATTGGAGAAAAAGGAGAGATAGTAATTAAGGGTGAGAATGTAATGATGGGCTATTGGAAAAACCAAAAAGCTACAGAGGAAACAGTGAAGGATGGCTGGCTATACACTGGTGATTTGGGTTACATGGATAGGGATGGATTCTTATATGTTTTAGGAAGATTTAAAAGTTTGCTTATTGGAGGCGATGGTGAAAAATACAGTCCGGAGGGAATTGAAGAGGCACTTGTGCAACAATCAAAGTCAATTGACCAAGTTATTCTCTATAACAATCAGAATCCGTACACTATAGCATTAATTGTTCCATCCAAAGAGAATTTAAAAAGAAGGGTATTGGAAAAAAATCAAAATCTATCTGAAGATGAAGCAAAGGCCGAGGCAATACAACTTATTCAAAATGACATAGCAGAGTTTAAGGCTGGAGGGGAATTTGAAAATATTTTTCCTGACAGATGGTTACCTGCTACATATGCGATTCTTGAAGAACCTTTTACTGAGCAGAATGGAATGGTAAATAGCACAATGAAAATTGTTAGGGGAAAAGTTGAAAAGCATTATGCAGATAGGATTGAGCTGCTCTATACCCCTGAGGGAAAGAATATTCTTAATGATGGCAACCTACAAGCAGTATCAAAAATTCTGCAATAAATTTCAGTAAGAGTAGCAAAGATTTCCCAAATTAATGATGCCTAATAAAAGAGACCTTATTGTTGGCGGAGTTTTGGCTATAGTTATAACTATTTCGGTTATAGCTCACACACTTTGGTTTGGAACCATAGAAAATCCGTTTAACTATACCTTTAGCATGATTGGAAACCGGTTTGACAGGATGACAGAGTTTATTATCTGGGGTGCTTCAACTGGTTTCCTTTTAGCGTTTTTTATTCTCTATCTATACCGAAAAGCATCTTATAAAAACAGAAAATCAAAAAGATTATTGATCTACTCAAATATCTTTTTAGTATTAACATGTGCTACCCCTGCGGTTAAAGAAATAAATGCATTTACACATAGTCTACATACATTATTTGCCATCTTATTCGGTGTAAGTTTAAGCGGCTCGCTATTTTTCTTTAACAAATTCTTAAAATCAAAGAATGAGGAAATATATGGTAAATCCGCACTATTCCTAAATGTGATAATATTTGGCAGCCTGGCTCTCTTGGTTGTTTTTGGTAACAGTGGCATTTTTGAGTTATTCTTCTTTCTGACTTTATCAACTTTTCTTCTGGTGCTAAATAAATGGCTAGACTACTTGAACATTAAAGATTAACCCTACCCCAATCCTATTCCCATTTATCCCAACAATTAAAATTTGTTTAAATTATTCTCCAGAAGAATAATACTTAATGGTTATTTATCAGAAACCCTTTCTAAAAAAATTTACCACTAAAGCAAACCCATATCCCCTACTAGCAAGTAGCATAACCCAAAAGTATCCTGCTTCAGCAGCAATAATGGTTGCCAAAACTGTGCTTATTACTGAGAAACGCCCGTTAATCCCCATGGGATAAGGGTATTGATATGCCCGTCGAGGTATTCTAAACCTATTGGGAAGGGCACACCCATAAAAAATGCAACCAGAGATATAAGAAGTATGAAAAAAAGAATTTTCAGGACAAAAGGTGAGTTAATTGATGCCCTTAGGAACGGGTAAGAATAAAACGCATAAAATTACAGGGCTTTATCTATAGGTTAGTCTGACAGTTTACGGGAACAATACAGTCGTGAACAAGGTTGATATACTAATTCAGGCATTGGATATACGTCTATCGGTAAACCAATCTTATCTGAAAGTTGAAGCCTTGCAGGCCAGATAAATATCCTTCGTTTGTCAAGTAAAAAACACAAATAGCGTTAGTTTATCATCTACACTATTTACACCTGTTTAAAAATCTCATTTAAACAGGTTGCGTTGTAATGATCACCTAGGGTGTAGATAATATCGTTTTCTTTTAACACAAAATCCGCGCTTGGATTGGAGTGCACTTCTTCACGTCGTTTGATGGCCAAAATGCTAATACCAGTTTTATTTCTTAGGTCTAGCTCCCTGATGCTTTTATTGTATGCTAAGGAATCTTTTTGAATTGTCATGGTGTTAATCTCAAAATCGGGAATACTTAATTTTTCCGCTTTCTCTTTTTCGCCATTACTTCTAAATGCTTTGTAACCATTGGCGCGAATCTTCGCGAGCAGTCGTTCTATTTCAGTGTGAGGAATTAAATAATGATTCAATGCTCGGGAAAACATCTCAAGGAAAGCCTCAAATTCAATGGGAATAACATCGTTGGCACCTACTTCGTAGAGATACTCTAAATCATCGATATAGCGTGTTCTTACAACCGTATGAAGCTTTGGATTCAACATTTTTGCCGCTTTTATGATTGTTGCTTTGTGGCTTGTTCCTTCAACATACAAAAGCATGCTACTGGCATCTTTTACAGAAGCTTCCTCCAAAACCGATTTGTATTGTGCTTCACCATAAACGGCATTTAGGCCCTGGTTTTGCATATCGCGCACCAAGTCAGCATCGGTATCAATAATTACAAATGGAATATTGGCCAACTCCATGGATCTCATTAAACTTGTGTATTGCGATGTTCCAACCAAAATGGTGTGCCCGCTTAATTCAGGTATATGGCGTTTGGGCAGTTTCCTCAAACCATTTCTGACGATTAGGGGCATTGGTATTTTTTCGAAAAAATTGGTGATAGATTTCGAAAAAAGGATAAAGATGGGAGTGACACTCATACTAAGTATGGCCACGGCAAGAAATATTTGATAGAAATGATTGTCGATTAATTGATTAGACAACCCCATTTTGGCCAAGATAAAAGAGAATTCTCCTATTTGAGATAAGATTAATCCCGATCTGAAGGCAACGCGGAAAGGATATCCCAATACAAAACTAACTATGCCAATTATTATTGATTTCAGTGAAATGAGAATAATGGTAATAGTGACAATGGTAATCCAATTGGCGATGAAGAAATTCACATCTAACAGCATGCCAATGGATACAAAAAAGAAACTGGCAAAAACATCGCGAAAGGGAATTATGTTTCCAATGGCTTGGTAACTGTATGACGATTCGGAAATGGCCAGTCCTGCCAAAAAAGCACCCAATGCCAAAGAAAGCCCCAACCATGCAGAGAAACTAGCAATGGCAAAACCGATAACAATGATTGAAATCAAAAAGAGTTCTTGACTATTGCTTATAGCAATTTTGTGCAATACATAAGGAATTATCCAACGAGCAAACACGAAAGTTACACCCAGCAGGGTAATCGATTTAACTAGCAAAAAAAGGAGTTCGCGACCCACATTACTGCTTTCTCCAGAGAGAAAGGGAATGAAAAGCATCATTGGGACAATGATTAGATCTTGGAATATCAAAATCCCCAGACTAATCTTACCGTGGTGTGTTTCCACCTGATCTTTCTCTTGCAGCACTTTCAGAATAATGGCAGTACTGCTTAAGGCAACTAAGAAGTCCACAAAAACTGCCTGATTATAGGGTACGTGAGTAAAGAAGTGTATTATCCCCACAACAACTAAAATGGTGATGCCCACTTGCAATATTCCGCCAATGAAAACAATGTTGCGGATTTTCATAAGTTTCTTTATCGAAAACTCCATACCGATGATGAACAAGAGGAGGATAACTCCAATTTCGGCTAAAACATCGATAATATTGAGATTAGAGATTAGACCGAGGGCGTATGGCCCTGCAATAATTCCGGTGAGAAGAAAACCAATAACTGATGGTAGTTTCAGTTTGTTGAAAATGAAAATTACAAGACTTGCCAAACCAAATATGAAAACTATGACTTTGAGAAATTCAATTTCGTACATTTTTTAGATGTCAAGGTTTTGCGACTATTGTGGCACTTTACCGTGTTAAAAAAGAATATTAATCACTCCTTTTCAGAATGAATTATAAATTAGCTTAGCGGAAAGCAAAATAATTAAGAACTTGCACCAAAAGTAGTAATTTAACTTCGGTTTTATATTGATGTTCTCAGTAAAAAAAATTGAAAAATTTTAAAACTTAGAATTCCTGACACAGGAGTAATTCAACTGGAATGCTGCCATTGAAAATGGTGTTAATCAAGAAAAATTCGGCGAGTAGTAGTTTATCTAGAAGAAGGTAACCAAACAGCAGAGTTGTATTATAGAGTGAATCAATAGCATTGAACAGGAACGATGTAAATGTTCATTTTTTTTATTCTTAGCCACATTACGCTCATCATACAACTTTACCATTAGGGTCAAAATATTGGTACAATGATAATTATACGATAACAAAACTCAGTAACTCAAGTAGAGCAGAAGGTAAATTTATCTGAACAATATTAATATTAACTGAGTGATTACCCCAGCTTTTAGCAGAGAGCAACAGGAACAGGAAGGGTAGTATACTATATTTTCTCCACATAGCTAGTGAGCAAATATAAATAAAAAGCCCCGATAGTGCAAAGGGCAGTATCGGGGCGTTGAAGGTTGGCGGCGACCTACTCTCCCACCTTTCGGCAGTACCATCGGCGCTGGTGGGCTTAACTTCTCTGTTCGGAATGGGAAGAGGTGGAACCCCACCGCATTAGCCACCTAAAGGCTAACCAGCCCCAGAAGGGCTGTATAGGATTGACGTGGTGGTGTATGAGCAAGGCTCTCTCTGGCGCGCACCCAGCGCCCCGCGGTAAGCCTATCGGACGATTAGTACTGCTCGGCTTTGGCGTCTCCGCCTTTACACCTGCAGCCTATCAACGTGGTCGTCTTCCACGGTCCTCGAGGGAGGCCTCATCTTGAGGGGGGCTTCGCGCTTAGATGCTTTCAGCGCTTATCCCTTCCGCACTTAGCTACCCTGCGCTGCAGCTGGCGCCACAACAGGTACACTAGCGGTACGTCCAGCACGGTCCTCTCGTACTAGTGCCAGGACCTCGCAAGCCTCCTACGCCCGCAACAGATAGGGACCGAACTGTCTCACGACGTTCTGAACCCAG
>CALGIR010000104.1 GCA_937915475.1 uncultured Bacteroidales bacterium | reverse complement strand
CCCTTAATTACTGGTTAATACTTTTTTCAACCACATGTTTTGCCAATATGCTGGGGTTAAACATTAGCGCGGGGCTTAACTCGGTGGTTGCCATATATATTACAATTCCATTTATTCTGGTTCCCCAGATTCTGCTTAGCGGAACCGTGGTGCAGTTCGATAATCTTCACCCCTCAATTACCAATAGAGTTTATGTCCCTGTTGTTGGCGATGTAATGGTTTCGCGTTGGGCATACGAGGCTCTTGCTGTTGAACAGTTTAAAAAGAACAAGTTTAATACCCATTTTTTCGATTATGAGCAACAGGTTAGCAATTCACACTTTATTGTTGCCTTTTTAGTGCCACGCCTGCAAAACTTGGTCGATGAGTGTGTGCGTATATATAACAGGGATGAGTTACAATTGGTAAGATATAAACGAAATCTGAAGATAATATCCAATGAGCTAATACAGCTTAGCCTTCAAAAAAATGCGCCCCCATTTGAGTACATTGGCAACCTTAACCCCAACGATTTTAGTGAGCAAATAGCCGAGGAGGTTACGGGTTACCTAATTTTTATGCGTATTATGTATAATGGTATTGCCGATGCAGCTCGACAAAAGAAGGATAGCGTATACAACTCAATGATAGACAAAATTGGATCGGACGCTGTTTTTGCCCTTCGCCAGGATAACAACAACAAGGCTCTTTCCGATTGGGTGCTTAACAATAACGAGGTAACAAAGTTTCTAGAAACAGATAAGAGGATAATACAGAAATTTGAACCAATTTACATGATTCCCAATCATCAATGGGGGAGAGCACATTTTTATGCACCTGTTAAGCAGTTTAACAATCAGTTAGTTGATACCATCTGGTTTAACCTAGCGGTTATCTGGCTGGGTTCCCTTTTACTTTTCGTAACACTTCAAGTAAATTTGCTGGGCAAAGTGATATCATACCTTGAGGGTATTTGGATTAGCAATAAAACTAGAAAGCAGGAAAAGAAGCAGGGAGCAATACTCTCGAAGGAATAACTAAATTAGTGCTTAAGTCGTTTTACCATTCGGTTATAAATCTTCACTAACAGAAAAACGGATACGCCTAAACTGGGCTCATTGCAAATTACTCAAGGTTAAAATATATTTATCAATATACATCTGTTTTTCTTTGGATTTATATTGCTGGATATATCGCGGATGTTCCAAGATTTTTAAGCTACTAAACAGCTTAGCCTCCTTGTTTAATTTTTGAATGAAAGTTGCATTTTTTTTACCCAGCACATAAACCTCCGAGGTATCTAACCCTAGGCTAATTTGTGCTTTTAATGATGTAATCATATAATTTTTCACCGTTTCAAAAAGAGCTGACTCATCGTAATAATTGGCATTTAGCCACTTGCCCTCTTTTGTTTTGCGAATAATGGCTAAGGGAAATGGCGAGTTGATATAAAATTGTTTATAGAATTCTTTGGCACCACCATACTCAGCAATTAAATCATACACAAAAACAGAAGAAACCTCGTGCGTATGCGCCGATTGCATTTTGATACCGCAAACGCTTTCCAGTCGTTTGGTATCCGTAAATGGCACGCCCGTTACCCCTGCTCCGTGACGACCCGGGTTAATGCCAATAATAAATCTTCGTAGATTTGAATCATTATAAAATTTATGGTAAAACTGTTGCATTATCACCATCGTTTCAGGATTATCCTGAAAAGGATTAATTGCCTGAAAATCAACTGGCAGTTTCCCCGAATAGCGTAAATGCTGGTTGAAACTGATTACTTTTTCTCCAAAGGTCATTGGTATAAGAATTTGGTTTGTTTTCCGATCCTGTAAGCTCTTTCAGTAAAATAATCGGACGGATAAAGATAAGTTTCCTGTTCATTTGAATCAGTTGGAGTAACTTAACAGGTTCACTTTAGAATTACAAAGAACGATATTTATCTCTTCCCCACCGCTTTATAAACTGCTCCCAAATAGGGCTAACCCATAGGCATTTGTGCGAAATGTGAAGAAGAGTATAATTGTGTAAACTACTGGTATGTAATTTTTCGGGTAACCTTATTCTCTAAACTCTTTTTCCTAATCCTATCGTTTTTACCCAACGCTACCTGATAGGTTCTTTTTTCAATCCAATTCCCCTGGCTATCATACTCATACTCGTAGTAGTAGGCCTGGTCGCCCTTTATGGCACTTGATAATTTTTCGAGCATAATATCACCGTTGGAATAGAGCTGACAAGCAATTGATTCGAGCCTAAATTCCTTTTCGCTATTGAGGGGATAGCTCCACGATGAGGCGTATAATCCGTTGCTCCTATACACCATAACCTTTATCATGTTCGATGATTCGATATAGATAAACTTCTCTGTGAACGTGTGCGCACCAGTTGGACCAAAAACCTTTGCCGATTCAATCCTCCCCAACGTATCCATAGTCATTAAAGCCCATTGCGAAGTTTTTCCGTTTTTAAGCACCTCAACCCTATGCGGCAAAAGGGTTTCACTATCCCACTCAACAATTACTTCCTCCTCGTTCCAGCCCGAAAGATTGGCAAAAAACTTATGGTGCTTCCTGCTAAGCCCATTGTGTTGTGTATACTCCCAATGGGTTTCGCTGCTTTTACCACCAGCACTATTGTAGGCAATCTGCTTAGTAATCAGCCCATTTCCATTAAATTGCTTCTCTGTTTTGTGGGCTACTGGTTGGTAGCCTCTAATTAGCACCTCAGAGGTTTCGGTAATGCTTCTGAATGTTCCCCCATGGCTAACATCATTGGGTATAGCCAAAAAATGGTTTACAATTGGCTGCGAATAACCCAAGGCGGAACAACAAAACAAAACGATTAATGTGCTAATTATCTTTTGCATAGGCTGGCTTGCTATTCTACAAACATACCACTTTTTGCATAATGTTCTCTTAACACTCTATTAGTTACTTCTATCCATTTCGTCTTTATCAATCATTACTCTGGCTCTTGGTAACTTTTCGGGATAGTTCTGCTGCATAAACTCAACCATTTTCTCTCTGGCATAAACCCTCAAATCCCAAAGTGTTGGTGAATCAACTGCGCTCATTAAAAACCGCAACTCAAGCGAATGGTTTGTTGAGTTTGTTACCTGCACATTGGCCACATTGCCATCCCAAATACCCGATTGTTTTAATATCTCTTCAAACACGCCTCTCAGTGGCTCAATGGGCATGGTATAATCGGTATAAATATAAACTGTCCCTAATATTTGCGCCGATGTACGGGTCCAGTTCTCAAAAGGTTGTTCAATAAAGTAAGTACTTGGCACCACCAATCGTCTTTTGTCCCATAGTCTAATTACAACGTAGGTTAGCGTAATCTCTTCAATCCACCCCCATTCTTTTTCAACAATCACAACATCATCAATTCTTATGGGCTGGGTAATTGCCAACTGAATTCCTGCCAGCATATACTCCCAATAACCTTTTGGGCTGCAAGGCCAAGTATTAATCCAGCAACCCCCGCCGATGCAAAAAGGCTAATTCCAATACGCCTTATGGAGTCGAACGTCATAAGGATACTGGCTATGGCAAAAAAGATAATGGTGAATACAATAACGCGCTCAATTATACGGAGTTGGGTATGCATTTTACGGGCATGCAGATTATTTTTCTGCTGTACGTCGTAATTGCTCAAAATGATAATTCGGGTTATTGCAGTAATGTTTATGGTAACCCATGTTCCAGTAACAATTAGCAAAATGGTTATAAAATGGGATGCATTAGCTAATAGTCCATCATCAGAAATTACTAACGGCAGATTAAGCTTTAAGGATATTAACGCAACAAATAGCAAGCTAGGGATAACTGCACGTCGAACTATTTTTTTTCTGACTGATTTTTCTTTGAGAACCTTTAGGTACTTACTAAGCCAACGAGTGGCAAAATAAATAATTACAACACCGGCTACAATAACTATTGCAGATATAAAGACTCTCTCAATATGCTCAATACCACCAAATAGATTCATCTTTTTTATTTCAAAAGTAATAAGATATTCTGATAGTGTCAGTAACTTTTATGGACAATAGCTGATGCAAGTAATTTAGTGTTGTAGTATATTTGCAGCTATTAACCACAAATCCTAAAACCATGGCAAGGAGAATATTTACCGTAGCTATTGCATTTATCATCCTCTCACTAACCGGATGCGACGATGGCAAGTTAAACTTTTTCACCCTTGAACAGGATATCGCCTTTGGTGAGCAGCTCGATTCAACCATACTGGCCGATTCAGAAACTTACCCAATCCTTGACAAGAATCAATACCCTGAGGCCTACGAACATATTGAAAGAATACTTGCAACATTGCTAAAATCCAATGATTTACGCTACCCCAACAAATTCCCTTGGGAAGTAAAAATTATTAATCAGGATGTGCTAAATGCTTTTGCTGCACCGGGTGGATATATGTACTTCTATACTGGTTTAATAAAATTCCTGGATAATGAGGCTCAATTTGCAGGAGTTATGGCTCACGAAATGGCTCATGCCGACAGACGACATTCAACCCAAATGCTTACCAAACAGTACGGATTTAGCCTTTTGGCCTCTATCGTGCTAGGCGATAATCCCAATATGTTAAAGACAATAATTGCTGAACTTGCTCAAGGATTGGGTAATTTAAAGTATAGTCGTAATAATGAGTATGAGGCAGATGAGTACGCAGTGCACTATCTTTACGATACCGGTTATCACCCAAGGGCGATTGCTGATTTTTTCGAGAAGATGGAAGGGCAACCCACACCCCCTGAGTTCCTAAGCACTCACCCATCGCCAGAGAATAGGATTGAGGCCATTGAAACTGTTTGGAAAAGCCTAGGCAACGAAGACGGTGAACTTTACATAGACCGTTACACAAGTTTTAAGAGTAGTTTACCCTAAACTAAAATATTTCTGCCTTTGCAATTAATTATTTCGTTGTCCATCAGCAGATTGGTCAGAAGAGCAATCTGTTTGTGAAAAACATAATTTGATTAATGTTTTTTGGTCTATCTATTTAGAAAAAATGGTTTTATAACGCTTGGAGAAGGTAAAGGTTGAGGTTATACTGTTTCAATAATTTCACCCCACGGGGTTTTAAAAGACTAGTATTCAGACGAGCCATAATAATGTCAGAGCTTCGAGTCCATGCACATTTGAATTTGCACATAACTAGCAGTTAAACGCATTACACAAAGAGGTTTACAGGGATTTACGAATTTAATCCCTTTTAATATGCAGAGCGAAAATGGTATTTATCCCATCAAATTATAACTTTGCATCAGCGTAAACAAAACTTAAAATTGATTAGCTATGAATATTGTTTTTGCAGAACCCATAGGCCTTACTTTGGATGAGGCACAAGATTTTAAGGTCGAGATGGAGAACCTTGGCCACAGTGTAACCCTTTTTGAGAATGCCCCTTCTGGGCAGGACGAATTATTGCAAAGGGTAGCTGAGGCAGATATAATTGTGGTGAGCAACTATGCGGTTAGCGCAAATGTTATCGAAAATGCTCCAAACCTAAAGTATATAGATGTTGCCTTTACGGGGGTTGACCATATAGCCACCGATGAGTGTAAAAAAAAGTCGATTCAGGTATCGAATGCAGCAGGATATAGCAACCAAGCAGTTGCTGAGTTAACTATTGCCATGGCCATCGATTTGCTTAGAAAGATTACACCAGCCGATGCCGTTACCCGTAGTTTAGGTGGTAGGAGTGGATTTCTGGGACAGGAGCTAATGGGCAAAACCTTTGGTGTTATGGGGTTAGGACAAATTGGGAAACGCGTTGCGCAGCTAGCAGCAGCATTTGGTTGCAGGGTAATTGCGTGGACACGCACACCTAACAAGAACGATAGCGTAGAACATGTTGAATTTGAGCAATTGCTTAAGCAATCGGATATTTTATCAATACATCTACCGCTAACACCTCAAACGCAAAATTTAATTGGGATTAAGGAGTTGGAACTGATGAAACCAACTGCCTACCTGATTAACACAGCCAGAGCAAAAGTTATTGATTCACATGTACTTGCCGCTGCATTAACAAAACCGTTAATAGCAGGCGCCGCTGTTGATATTTACGAGAAGGAGCCACCCATTGATGCTGACCATCCATTGCTATCGGTTCCCAATACGCTACTGCTCCCGCATATTGGTTTTGCAACGCATGAGGCCATTGCCCACAGGAGCAAAATAGTTCTCGATAACATTAGGTATTGGCTAAAAGGTAAACCTCAAAACTTGGTTGGTTAAGCCCACCTAATCTTTAGGGTTGGTAATATTGATGTAAAGCACCCTAAGCATAAATAGCATTAGGGAGGGGAAAATAACGGTTTGTAAAAGTCGTACCAGTAGGTAGTCTATAATATCAATATGAATTAGCGTGGCAAGAATTATTATAATTACCATATCAGCAATCATCATTAGCGCATTGCTGCGCAAATTGGTAAATGCTTTTGGGAAATAAACTTGGGCAATGGGGTTATTTACTGCCCGTAATATGGCGTAAAGGCAAAGCGTAAACAGAAGCGGCGAAACAACTCCATTGCCCAAGTTTATTTCCCAAAAGCATTTACCAATTTGCGC
>CALGIR010000103.1 GCA_937915475.1 uncultured Bacteroidales bacterium | reverse complement strand
ACCCATAAAGGTCATAAAAGCAATGCCCATTAAGCCGGTCACTGCAATAGCCGATATAATTATAACAAAATTTGATGTTAATAGTATCATCTTGAATAAATTTCAGATTATAACTTAATACCCATAAAGGTCATAAAAGCAATGCCCATTAAGCCGGTTACAATAAACGTAATGCCAAGCCCTCGAAGCGGAGCGGGTACATTGGAATACTTAAGTTTTTCGCGTATGGCTGCTATTCCCACAATGGCTAAAAACCAACCTACTCCAGAACCTAACCCGTAAACCGTTGCCTCACCAATATTCACAAAATCAAGTTCTTGCATAAATAGCGACCCCCCAAGTATTGCACAGTTAACAGCAATAAGGGGAAGGAAGATGCCTAATGAATTGTAAAGTGCTGGGGTGAACTTCTCGATTATCATTTCAACCAGCTGCACAATAGAAGCAATAACCGCAATAAACATAATGAACGAGAGAAAACTCAAGTCCATGTCAGCAAATGAAGGGTCAAGCCATGCTAAGGCACCAGGAGTTAGGAGATAATTATTTATTAAATAGTTTACAGGTACAGTAATACCCAGCACAAACACAACAGCAAGGCCTAAACCTGTAGATGTTTTAACCGTTTTTGAAACGGCCAGATACGAGCACATACCCAGAAAGTATGCGAATATCATGTTGTCAACAAAGATTGACTTGACAAAAATACTTAGTAAATTTTCCATATCCAGGAGTATTTCGGATTATTCGTTTTCAATTAGTTCGCGGGTTCGGCTTCGTTGAATCCAGATTATAATGCCCACAATAATTAGTGCCATTGGGGGTAAAATAAACAACCCGTTGTTCTCATAAAAACCACCGTTTTTAATGTAGATTGATTCGGGAATTACCCTGTAGCCCCATAGTGTTCCAGAGCCAAAAAGTTCGCGAAAAAACCCCACAATAACTAAGATTATTCCATATCCTATACCATTGCCTAACCCATCGAGTGCTGAAGGCCAAGGTTTATTCCCTAATGCAAAAGCTTCAATTCTCCCCATTATAATACAGTTAGTAATAATCAATCCCACAAACACCGATAGCTGTTTGCTCACATCGTAGGCAAAAGCCTTAAGTACTTCATCAACAAGAATTACTAATGCTGCAACAATTACCAATTGTACAATAATTCTAATTCTCTGTGGAATAGTATTCCTTAACAACGAATTAATTACGTTGGAAAGTGTTGTTACTACAATTACAGAAACGGCCATAACAACCGAAGGTTCAAGCTTAACCGTAACCGCTAGTGCCGAACAAATACCCAAAACTAACACAGTAATAGGATTGCTCTTATTAATAGGGTCGGTTACAAGCTTAAGGTTCTTGGCCGAGAATAAAGGTTCACTTTCAATCTTCACGCTCATGGCTTATTTCTTTTGATTTTTTAAAAAATTCTTGATAACTTTTAAGGCAGTTCTCAATCATATCCTCTAGACCTTGGCTTGTTATTGTTCCTCCAGATACAGCATCAACGCCATAAGGGTTATCGGGTTTGGCACCACCTTTTATAACGCTAACTGAAACAAATTTATCGTCTTTAAATATTTGTTTCCCTTTAAACTGATTCTGGAAATCTACATTAGCAATTTCGGCGCCCAAGCCAGGTGTTTCACCCTTATGCGCAAAAGATGCACCGTAAACAGTATTGTAATCATCGTTTAGGGAGATATAGCCCCAAATGGGCCCCCAAAGGCCACGGCCTAAAAGTGGTAGAATATATTTCTTACTACCATCGTCCATTTTAGCCACAAAAACGGGAAGATTCTGGTTCTCCTTTGCCTTAGCAAATTCTACTTTCAGGTCAACAGTAAAAGGATCGACGCCTTCTACCCCATCGCCGCTACGATTTACAACCAGCTGTTCAATAATTACCGTATTAAACTCATCTCCCACATACTCGTGCTTATTAGGCGCAGAGCCTACTTTGCTGGCCCTCCCCACTGATTTAAGTATATCAAGTTTTTTTTCTGTTTCAATATTCTTTTGCTGAAATGGCTTTAACGTAGTAGATGCTAGCGACAGTAGCGCTGCAACAATAATAACCATTACAGATGAATACAAGAATATATATAGATTGCTTTGCTTCTTCATAGTAATAGCTTTAGCTGTTTTTGGCAGCGATTGCTGCACGTTTCTTACGTTTCTTAATATTTGCCTGAATCACATAGTGGTCAATTAGCGGGGCAAAGGCATTCATTAACAAAATGGATAGCATCATACCTTCTGGATAAGCGGGGTTAACCACCCTTACTAGCACAGCTAAAAGCCCGATAAGAAAACCATATATCCATTTACCCTTCTCGGTTTGCGATGCAGTAACCGGGTCGGTTGCCATAAAAACGGCACCAAACGCAAAACCACCCATAATAAGGTGATGCCAAGCAGGAAGTTCCATGAATGGATTTACAGCAAATGTGTTAAAAATTATCCCCATGGTTAATCCTCCGAGTACGGTTGATGCAATAATCTTCCAACTTCCCATACCTGTTAGAATGAGGATAAAGGCTCCAATCAGTATTGCAAGCGTTGATGTTTCGCCAATTGAACCAGGGGTAAAGCCAAGAAACATATCCATGGCTGATGGAATTTTATCTATTTCGTAAACGGCTGCATTTGCAAGCGGTGTTGCACCCGAAAAACCATCTATTATACCCTCACCCTTTGTTAAGCCTGCTACCCAAACATAATCGCCACTCATGTGCGATGGATATGCAAAGAAAAGGAAAGCACGAGCAAGTAGAGCTGGGTTAAAGATATTCATACCAGTTCCACCAAACACTTCCTTGCCAATTACAACAGTAAACACAGTTGCTAGAGCAACCATCCAAAGGGGGATATCAACGGGGACAATCAACGGAATGAGCATGCCGGTAACCAAAAAACCCTCATTAATTTCGTGCCCACGTACCTGTGCAAAGCCAAACTCTATGCCCAAACCCACTACATATGACACAACTATTATTGGCAATACCTTACCCAATCCGAAAAGAACAATTGGCCAAAAATCAATTGACCCACCAGTGGCAAGTGCCTGCTGATATCCTACGTTCCAAATACCAAATAAAAGTGCTGGCACTAGAGCCATTACCACAATAATCATTGTGCGTTTTAAATCGATGGCATCGCGGATATGACTCCCTTTCTGTGTTACCTTATTGGGAACAAACAGAAAAGTTTCGACTCCTTCGAAGGTTGAGTGGAAAATCTCCAGCTTGCCCCCCTTCTCAAAATTCGGTTTAATTTTATCTACAAAATTCCGTAATGATTTCATTATCTGCTGTTTTTTATCTTATAAATGCAAAAAGCTATTCTCCTAGCTCTTTAATCATTAGTTCTATGCCATCACGAAGTATTGCCTGCACCTCAGTTTTTGATGTGCAAACATATTCGCAAAGCGCCATATCTTCCTCAATAACCTCGTAAATACCTAAACTTTCCATTTTATCAATATCATTTGCCAAAATTGCCTTGATAAGATGAACGGGATAAATATTCATTGGCAATACCTTATCATACTGCCCTGTCATAACGTATGCTCTTTCACCTCCATTTAAATTGGTGTGCAATGCAAATTTTTTACCCGGAATTAGTTTTGAAATAAATGTTCGAGTATCGCTAAACTTGTTAATTCCAGGAGAAGCCCAACCCATAAACTCATAATGATCACCCTCAGGTATTACAGTAATCATATTTTCGTGATGACCTAAGAAGCCGTTGTCGTCAATCCTCGTTCCTGTAAGCACATTTCCGCTAATAAACCTGAGTTCATCAACGGGTTTTTTAAGATTATTGCTAATAATGTTACTTATGGATGCACCAGTTATAAAATATCGTGGCTTTTGGACTTCAGACCCAGCCAAGGCAATAACTTTAGTTGCATCGTAATTACCCTTCAAAAAAAGCCTTCCAATAATTATCACATCAAGAGGGTCGACTGTCCAAATAAGGTCACCCTTAAAAAGTGGTTCAATATGATGAATTTGTATTCCCACATTGCCCGTTGGGTGTGGACCTGAAAAACGATTAAATTCAACCCCTTTTAGTTTAGTAAACACATCATTTGGGGGATACTCTGCATTTAGGTTAATATTAACCTTACCGTGGGTTAGTTTTTTCAGTGCCTCAATACCTGTCTGAAAGGCCTCGGCCTCATCTTTAACTGCAAAATCTAAATCGGGTGCCAATGGCGCTGTATCAAACGCTGAGATATGAATTGACTTTGGTTTTTGCTCAGGATTTGCAATTATTGCGTAGGGCCGCTGCCTAATCATTGGCCAAACTCCCGATTTTAGCATCTTCTCAATAATCTGCTCGCGAGAGAGTGACGATGGCTGCTCTGCGCCAAAATCTTCATACTCCTGCACTTTATCGGGGAGAACAATAACCTCAAGAATTCTTCTGCGTTCACCTCTACGCACCATAAACACCTCACCGCTAACAGGCGAAGTAAAAACAATATTAGGACGAAACTTATTGAAAAAAAGTGGTGACCCAGCCTTCACTTTATCCCCCTCTTTTACGCTAAGTTTAGGCGTTAGCCCGTGAAAATCGATTGGTTTAACTGCGTAAGCCTCGGCCTGTTCTGCTCTTGAAAACACCTTTTCGGCCTCTCCCTTTAAGGGAATATTTAAACCTCGTCGAATCTTATGTACCTTAGGCATGATTTTGGTTAGTTATTAATTTTGGTGTAACAAATCTATAAAAAAATTTTGCTAAACATTTTCGCTCACTAACAATGCAGCAAATATAACAATACGTCTGCTTTATTACATAATTTATGTTAAAATAATTCATCGGGTCAAAGTAAACATCTAGTTATCAACTTATGCTAAGTATTCATAGATTCTTAGTTAATTTGTTGAATTAACTATAATCTGATAAATGTTTGGTTTTTGTCTTAAAATAATAAACACGCAGTAAACAATATAACAAGTTTTAGTATGAGAATAAAAACATTAATTGCCTCAGCATTAACTATCGTAAGCATTATCTGTTATTTCACAAACAACACGCTATCGAACGTTATTGTTCAACAGGATGTAAAAATCACTCAAGAATTTATTAAATCCAATGATTTAAAAACAGTTATGATTAGAAAGGCTGGAACAGAGTTCTCAATTCCAGCCATTGAACTCTTTAGTAACGAGGCAATCATGCTCACGTTCGACGATTTATCCGAGAATCCTGGAACATACTCATACACTCTTACACATTGCAATAGCAGCTGGGATTCTTCATCATTGTTCTATTCCGACTACATGAATGGTTTTGAGGTAAACGAAATCCGCGATTTCAGCTTTTCAAGTGGAGCCGTACCCAACTATATGCATTGTAAGCTTGAGATACCCAACAATGATGTTAAACTAAAGATTTCGGGAAATTACCTTATTAAAGTTTTTAACACCTATAATCCCGAAGAGATTTTAATCCAAAAAAGGTTTCTAGTATATCAATCCTTGGCTGGAATAGAGGCCACAATTCGTCAGCCTTCAGCAGGATTAATGCGGTACAGCGGACAGCAGCTTAACCTAGCGGTAAATACGGGTAACTTTAGGGTTACCGACCCATTTAATGAGATAAAAACGGTTGTTTGTCAAAATAATATTTCGCAAGGATGCTTTATGGATATAAAGCCTACATTTATTGATGGGAGTAAAATAGGCTACACCCACCCCGATGGGCTAATTTTCAATGGTGGAAATGAGTATCGAATTTTCGATACTAAAAACATTCGTTACCCTGGACAGGGAGTTAGCGATATTACCTACAAGGGCACAATGTTTCATGCACTAATAAATACGGATAAAAGCCGAAGAAATCAGAAATATTCCAGCATATCAGACTTCAATGGGTATTATGCGGTAAACCTAGAGGGAAGCAGCCAAGCAAATATTGAAGCTGACTACCTTTGGACGTACTTCAGCCTAAAAACGCCTATGGAGTTAGACGAGGGCAATAACGTTTACCTCTACGGGGAATTGACAAACTGGATGTTATCACCCGAAAACAAGATGGTTTACAACCCTATTGAAGGGACTTACGAACTCAGTTTGCTGTTAAAACAGGGAGCATACAATTATGCTTACGTGGTAGGAAATAGTTCGAAAAACACTGTTGATTTTACACATTTTGAGGGAAGTTTCTTTGATACAGGGAATATCTACACTATTCTGGTTTACTACAAGCCGATGGGTGCGAGGTACGAGAGAATTATTGGTCTTAAACAAATAGGCACACTATAAACATTCTTTTAAGAATTAACTCATATTGAAGCAAACCCAATGCTCAACAAAGATTGAGATGGCATAAAAAACTTTAATCTCTATATTTAAAAAAATGAAGCCTGCAATGGGTTTGGTTAATAAACATTTAACTATTCGAAAAAACACTAGAACCCCAGCTCCTCCGCAATTGGTTTTAACGCTTCGAGCGAAAGTTCGGTAAATTCATCGATTGGAATACCAATTTTCTCACACTCCATAATGGTTTCTCGGTTTACCGATGCTGCAAACGCTTTCTGTTTCATACGCTTAACTATCGATTTGGACTTTACGCTGGCAATTTTCTTATCGGGATAAACCAGTGCAGTTGCAAAAATTAACCCTGTAATTGTTTCACCAGCTGCCAGTGCGTGCTGGAAAAGCGTTTCCCGTTCCTTCCCAGTTGCCTCCTCGTTATGCATGCGAATGGCATCAACAGCATCATTGGGCAGGCCTTCGGCCTTTAGCAAATCGGCCCCCTCTAGACCATGGCGCATTGAATCCCCCTCGGTAAACTCCACATCAATATCATGCAGAAGGCCAGCAATTCCCCAAACATACTCATTCTCATCAAAGCGCTTTGCCAGCGCCCTTAGCACGGCCTCTGATGCCAGGCTATGGGCAATCATTTTTGGGTTTTTGATGTTTTTATTGAGTAGGTCAAGATAATATTCTCGTGCTCTCATAATAAATGGCTATTTTTGAATGTAAAATTAAAAAACTTCAACTAATAATCCATGTTCAACATTCTTTGTAATTCGCCTTTTTTCGATGGGCTAACGGCCAAAGACTTAGAGAAAATTTTCAGTAGTATATCATACTCTGTAAAATCGTTCAGTAAAGGACAAACGATTGTCCAGCGCGATGAGGAAGTGAATAGTTTACTCATTGTAATTGAGGGTGTAGTTAAGGGCGAGATGGTTGACTTTTCAGGTAAAATACTGAAAATTGAAGAGATTCAAGCACCTCAACCCTTGGCACATGCTGTATTATTTAGCAAGATAAACAGATTTCCCGTTGACGTGGTTGCTTTGAATAATTGTAAAATCCTGTTCATTCCACGCACCTATGTTCTCAGGCTTATGCAATCGAACGAAACTATTCTAAAGAACTTTCTTAGGGCAGTATCCAATAGGGCACATTTTTTAACCACAAAATTATGGTTCCTTTCGTTTAAAACCATTAAAGAGAAGGTGGCGCATTATTTGCTAAATCTTTCAAAGAGTGAAACCCGAACAACCATTATTCTACCTAAATCACATCAGGAACTGGCAGAAATGTTTGGGGTAACCCGGCCATCGCTTGCCCGTGTTCTATCGGAAATGGAGAATGATGGGACTATTGTGGTTAACCGACGCGAGGTTCAGATTGTGAATAAGCAGAAACTGCTGGAGATGATAAGATAAATCTTGAAATTTTAGCTATTGAGAATTAGATAACCTAATCTATAATACTACAACTATGAAAAAAGCAATTTTCACCCTATCCATTCTAATAGTGTTTTCATACACTATTCTTTATGCCAACAACTATCAAACCGATCATAAAAAGACAAATGATGAACAAGACATTGAGAATATGAAAGTTCAGTTTCTTGATGCTGAATTTCAGCCAGGAAAGATTATCTTCACAAACGGAATAACTTCACAGCAAAACCTAAATTACCACCTCCCTTCAAACCGTATCTGTTTTATTAATGAACAAAACGAACCCTTTGTTTTGGCTAAATTAAACAATATTATAGTAGTATCGTATGGAGATAGAACCTTTATCCCCATTGATAAATATAATATAGTTGAATTATTGGAGGTTTTTAGTGATGGGTCAAAATTATTATTACAACGACAAGGCAAAGCCTATGAAAACAAGGATAATGCAGGCCCATACGGTGGTTCAACAACAACCTCTTCAGTAAGAGAACTCTCCTCAATAACTATTAATGGCCGCTTTTCATACATAGAAGCTACTACAACTAATAAATTTACCCTAAGCGAAAGGTTCCTTTTAATGAAGAATGGGAAAAAATACACAATCTCAAGACTAAAATCATTAAAAAAGATTTATCGTTCAAAATGGGGAGAAATTGAAGAGTATGCTGCACAAAATAAACCAGATTTTAAGAATCATCAAGACCTAATAGAGTTATTGGAGTTCTGTACTAAATAGGGAAAAGGAGTTTTCATTAAAACAGGTGTAATAGACAAAATAGCTGTAAATTTTAGGAACTATGTTTCAAGTGGACAGAATGGTTGCTGTATTTTTGCAGCATCCCCCATCAAACAATATTGCATACTATCTTTGTAACTCAAGTTAAACAAAAATAGGCTCTGATGGGGAGTAACCTATCAGGGATAATCTTGATGGCTGACGAAAACTTCAAAGCTGAGTTGGTCAAATTTGACCAAACATATCTCTATTTAAAACATACTTAAATATTGTTCCCCTGTTTCTGTTCCCAAATTTCCTTATTAGAAGGAGCTATGGAAATAAATGTACTTTTTTTCTAAGTACATGACAAAAAACTATAAACACTGAATTTGAGATGGTCTAGTTTGACTGGACAGATTTCTATTCAAAAATCAGAGTGCTGGGAAAAAAAGGTGAGAGGTTCATCAATTAGCGCTCTCCAGTTTCCCCAAGAGTGACCTTCATTTACTTCAATGTAATACAAAGGATTTTGTTTGCTTTCAAGTACAATTTTCATCTCTCGCGCTCTCACTTCAGTGTCGAAAATTACCCCTGCGCTCATAAATATCTTTAGAGGTAACTTTTCTGCATTGGAGTATGCATGAATAATGTCCTCGCCAAACGCAGGAGAGTGAATTCCAATCAGTTGAAAGGCTTCACTACGGTTGAATCCCATAAAGGCAGAGTTCCATCCACCTAGGGAGGTGCCAAGAATCGCTCTGTTCTCAAGACTTGAGTTGGTTTTGTAGTTTGCATCAATAGTAGTTACAAGCTCATCGGCTACAAAATTGGCAAATTTAATATTCTCAATCATTGTTGCCCGATAAAAAAAAATTGTATCAATTCAGAAACCTTGCTTTTACTGGTCAAATCACCCATATCTAATATC
>CALGIR010000102.1 GCA_937915475.1 uncultured Bacteroidales bacterium | reverse complement strand
CTGTAATTACTTGCGAACTAAGTGAACCGTCAACCCTTGCAATGCCTCCTTTTATTGGCCCCTTAACCGTAATGGGGATAAACCCATTTTGGGTTTTGCAGTGGGCTCCCATTGCCCTAATCGATTGTTCCAAAATTCCCATTGGCCTTTTGGCCAGGGTGCCTTTTCCTGTTAGCGTTACGGGTTGTTTTAGGGTTGCAGCAATGCACGAAAACATCCTAATTCCTAAACCCGACTCGCCACAATTAAGGGGCTGTTCTGGAGCCTTAATTCCCCCACTAATAATCAATTTATCGTTAACCTCTTTTATATCTGCACCTAACGCTTTACAAACCTCAATTGCTGAAATTACATCATCAGAATTTCCAGCATAGAGTATTTGCGATTTTCCGCTTGCCATACTTGCAATGGCAATTGCCCTTTGGGCAAGGCTTTTGGATGCAGGTGCTTTAACACAACCGTTAACTTCCGAAGGCTTTACGAGTCTCTTCATATGTAATTTTTTTTGTTGTGGCTGTGTCAATTCCCTTTGATGAGATGATTAAATCGGCACGCAATTTACATATTTCTGCTAGGGATGAACTGGGGTAGTTTAAAATCTTTAAATCCGATTTACTTAGCTTATTTGCCAGCCCTTTTTCCATGAGTTCAAACGGAGGGTTGTCGCCAATAAATAATCGGAATGCTTCAATGGCCTGATGCAAAAGCCAGCGCTCACCCGATACTATTTTAGCCCCTTTTGCTTGCGCAATTCGGTAAACCGCTGAGGGCTTGTACGATGCATCGAATAGGTAATTGAACCTAATTGTATCCATAAAGTGTGGAATGGCCTCTGGTACTATTGTTGAAACTACTACATCAAAATTTAATGATGAATTAAACTCTTGCCAATTCATTAGGGTACATCCAAAATCATCTGCTATTTCCTTGGCTTTGGAAATGGTTCTATTGCAGATAAATACCTTTGCTCCTTGTCGCATAAGCCCATACACAGCCGAACGTGCAGCGCCGCCACCACCCAGTACAAGGCAGCTAGAGTTTGGTATATCAATACCAGCCTCTTTAAGTGATTGGGTAACCCCGTAATGGTCGGTATTGTAGCCAATTAATCTTCCGTTGCTATTTACAATTGAATTGATAGCTCCAATTTTCTCAGCATCAAGTGCCACAACATCAACAAGATTAAGAACATCTCTTTTGTACGGAGCGGTAATATTGGCGCCAGATATGGGCATTGATTTTATGATATCTATTAAATCCGTAGCGGATTGGGGCCTGATGCGGGTGTAAAGCGCATTTATACCAAATGCGCTAAAAACTGAATTGAATAGCTGAGGGCTTTTGCTGTGGAGTATTGGGTTGCCAAAAACGGCGTATATTTTACTTGTTTCCATTTATTTAGCTACTGTTTATCTCAGGTTAATCGGATTTATAGGAATTAAGGAACATCCCAACTTCGTTAATCACCATTTGGCCAGGAGCCGTTTTTTTACCTTGCATTGATGCGTATGTGAATGGAGCACCGAGTATTGGTGCGGCCAATCGGGTAAACTTTCCCATATTGCCCATGCAGAATGCTACTAGATTTGAATGATTCTCGTAAAGCCCCATGACTCTGGCACATTCGTTTTGCGAATTTGCCATACAAGCAATTTTAGCCAAATCTGCACCCGATTCAAATAATTTATCAATTATGGCATTGAGCTCTTTTAGGCTAGGGGTTTCCGTAAAATTATGATAGGATATAATTACTTTACAGTCTTTAGTATGAGCCTTTGTAATTAGTTTTTTTCTAGGCAGCTCTGGCATTTCTATGTCGATATCAATATATTTGCATCCGTTTTCAATGGCAAGATTAAGTGCCGTTTCAATTGCCTTATTACCAATATTGTCCGACCTGTATGCTGCTATAAGGTTGTTATGCTTCGTGAAAATTGACTTTAACTGCTCTTCGTCAAGGCAAAGCAAATCATAGGTCACGCCTATTACGAAACCATACTTGAGCAGCTCAAGTATGGTTTCGTAATTGGCGTGACCTATGCTAAGGCAGATATCGTTTCTCATTTTAAATACTTATTGGAACGTTAATTTATATGAACCTATAGCAGATTCCTCTTTATTAGTGAGAACCCACTTTATCCGTGTTCTGCAAATTCCTGAACTTTATCTAAAGTCATTCTCTCTACTATTACATCCCCAATGCCACTCATAAGGATAAAGTCAATGGAATCGCCATCCTTTTTCTTATCTTTAATAAGTGCTTCAAAAATTCTTTTTGGGCTAACCTTTATACATATTGGAAGGTTCAATTCTCTAAGAATATTCATTAACCGCATATAATCCCTTTTCTCAAGAAGCCCTTTTTTTACCGAAAATCTTGCTGCAAACTCAAGTCCAATGCTTACGCTTTTTCCGTGCGACATGCCTGTCTCCTTCTCAACGGCGTGCCCCCATGTATGACCCAAGTTAAGTTTTTTTCGCTCACCCTTCTCGAACTCATCGGCTTGTACTATTGCTGCTTTTATTTTAGCCGAGTGGGTTACTAATTGCTCTAGTAGAGTTGGATTGTAAATTTTTAGAGCTTCGATATTTTCCTCAATAAATTCGAACATTTTCACATCGGCAATAAGCGTATGCTTAACTATTTCGGCAAAGCCATTGAGGTACTCCTTTTGTGGAAGGGTGGCTAACAGATTGATATCACATATTACAAATCTGGGTTGATTGAATGTGCCCACAATATTCTTATAGCCCGAAATGTTTAGCCCGTTTTTCCCGCCTACGCTGGCATCAATTTGAGCAAGGAGGGAGGTTGGGATAAATCCAAAATCTACTCCACGCATAAACGTAGATGCTACAAATCCAGTCAAATCGGACACTACACCACCTCCAATTCCTAGAATAAACGAACTGCGGTCGGCACCCATCTCAAGCAGCCAGTAGTAGAGTTCCCCAACAACCTCAAGGCTTTTTGATTCCTCTCCTGGTTCAACGGCATAGGTTGGGAACCGAGGGAATTTGTCGCCATGGTAGGCTTTAACTTTCTCATCAGTGATAATAAATACTTGTGTTTTGGGCAGGTAATTCCCAACATTCTCAAGTAATTCGCCAATAATCACTTTCGATTCTCGGTTAAGCCCATTTATTTTAATAATCTCCATTTCGATGTTTTTAATAATTATCTAAAATTAGGCCTTTTTTCTATTTTACCACTGATTGCATACCTGCTCATGTTAAAATGTGTATGATACTATATGGATGTAAGCCGATTGTGCCAAAGGAATTTTAACCTCGGCTTTTTTTAAAATTCTAGGCATGGCGATAAAAGGACTTGGTGGATGGATTGTAACTGCTTAAAATTAGTGTTTTGGCACTGAAAGTCAATCTAAAAAAGCAATGAAAGACAGGTTAGTCCGCCGTCCATCTTTCTAAATTCCGACATATCTAACTCTATAATGTTGTATCCTAAGCTAACTATTTGGCTCTTTGATTTTGGGAAGCCTTTTGGAATTAGTAAGTTGTTGTTCACTTTAAGGCAATTGGCCGAGTATTCTTCGGTCTGCTCAACCTTAATCATATTTTTTCCTTGGGCAATTCCTTTTAGCTCATCAACACCAATAAAGTTGTTATCGCCAAGGTAGGCAATCCCCGTTTTTAGATGAAGTATATCCTTTACATGAACTTGTGTTGAGGTGTATCCATATTTTTTTAGAAGTTGGGCAAGCTGATTTGCTCCCTCAATGTTTGTTCGTTTAGTGATTCCGATGTAGAAATTATTTTCTACTCGCAATATATCACCACCCTCAAGGTTTCCTGGGGCCGTTATTCTCTCAGTTTTTTTATATTTTGAAATAGTTTGAAGTATGCTTTCCTCCTCACCAAGTCTCGATGGGTCGCCGGGTCGCGTAATAATGGCTACCTCATCAGTAACTACGGCTGTATCCTCAACAAAGCAACCGTCGGGGTAACGCTCGTCTGCTTCAAGTACAATAACTTCTACTCCGCTTTGCTTGAGTGCCTCACGGTATGCACTGTGTTGCTCAAGGGCCAATTCAAATGATGGTTTTCCTGGGTTTGAGGTGGTAATTCCTTTTGGGAAACTTTTCCCAGGTTTTCTTACAATGGCCTTGGTAAACCTATGCATTATTTTAGCCGTTTTTAATTGTTTTAATTGTTTTAATTGTTTTAATTGTCTCGCTTGGATTTTCGGCTTTGAAAACTGCATTGCCTGCCACAAGTACATTGGCTCCTGCTTGGTACAGTTTGGCCGCATTGTTGGGGCCAACGCCACCATCAACTTCAATTAATGTGCTGCAACCAATCTCATCAATCATTGCCCTTAGGCGTGTAATTTTCGAGTAGCTATTCTCAATAAAACTTTGCCCTCCAAACCCTGGGTTTACGCTCATAATTAGAACCAAATCAAGTTCAGGGAGAATATCGCTAAGAAACTCTACAGGTGTATGGGGATTTAGCGAAACGCCTGCCCTCATACCCAGTTTCTTAATTTCGGTTACTGTTCGGTGCAGATGTTTGCAGGCTTCCCAATGTACAGTTAGGATATTTGCCCCAGCATCCCTAAATCGTTCAAGGTAACGGTCGGGGTCAATAATCATAAGATGAACATCCAGCGGCTTTTTTGCCAGTTTGGCAATATGCTCAACCACAGGAAATCCGTACGACATATTTGGGACAAATACTCCATCCATTATATCGAGGTGAAACCAGTCGGCTTCGCTTTGGTTAACCATTTCAATATCTCGGGCCAGATTATTAAAATCTGCCGAAAGGAGCGAGGGGGCAACGTATTGAACCATAAGTATACTCTTTGATGCAAATGTAGCTAAAATCTTTAGTAATAGAATTGGTAGCATGAGGTTTGAAGAGCAAAAATCAATGTAAAGTTTTCATTTGTCTCATGCTTAACTTTTACTAATTTTGTGAACCACTTATTAAAAAATTTAAGAGTTAAGAGTATGGAAGAGAAGGTTGTAAAAACATATCAGTTTCTAGAAAACTATGAACTATGGCTACAGAGCCTCGGGTTAAGCATTGATTTTTCTCAGTTTGTTAAGGTTTCAACATCAGTTTTAGCCATAATTTTACTCTCCATTTTGGCAAACTTTATTGCTAAAAAGATAATAGTTGTAGGATTAACAGCCATTACTAAGCGTACTAAAAATACTTGGGACGATTTTTTGATACAGAGGAGGGTTTTTCATAAACTATCGCATCTTGCGCCCGCGCTGGTAATTCAGTTTACCATTGGAATTGCCCTATACGATTATAATCCATCGCTAACGCATCTCATCGAAAAATTCACCTATATATACATTGCTGCTGTATGGGTTCTTGTAATAAACTCGTTACTTAACGCATTGCATGATATTTATTTAACACTTGAGGTATCTAAAACCCGACCTATTAATGGATATGTGCAATTAGTAAAAATAATAGTGTACATTCTAGGGGGAATCATTATTATCTCAATCTTAATTAATAAGAATCCTACAACCCTGCTAGTTGGAATGGGGGCATCGGCCGCTATTCTGATGCTGGTTTTTAAGGACACCATTTTGGGTTTGGTTGCATCGGTTCAGGTTTCGGCAAACAATATGGTAAAACCAGGCGATTGGATTGAGATGCCAAGTCGTGGTGCCGATGGAGCGGTGTTAGAGATAACCTTGAACACCGTAAAGGTTCAGAACTGGGATAGAACTATTAGCACATTCCCAACCTATGCTCTGGTATCAGAAAGCATTACCAACTGGAAGGGGATGCAGGAGTCCAATGGGCGAAGGATAAAACGATCGGTCTATATCGACATGAGCAGCGTGAAGTTTTGCTCACCCGAGTTGTTGGAGAAGTTAAAGCGAATTCATCTGATTAAGGATTACATTGAACAACGTTCCAAGGAAATTGAGGAGTTTAATAAGAAGATGGGATTTGATACCAGCATGCCAGTTAACGGGAGGAGGTTGACAAATCTGGGCGTTTTCAGAGAATATTTAGAGTCGTATCTAAAGATTAATCCTAGCATCAGCTCCGAAGCAATTCACATGGTTAGGCAACTTCAACCCACCGAAAGAGGTATTCCCGTTGAGTTATACTGTTTTTCTGCAGAAAAAGCATGGGTAGTTTATGAGGGAGTTCAGGCCGACCTTTTTGACCATGTGCTCGCTAGCGTTCCGCAGTTTGAACTTAGAATATTCCAAAATCCATCGGGGAATGATTTTCAAAAGTTAGCCTCAAATAGTTAGGTGTTAAACATCATATAATCTAACATGAAAATTAATATAGCACTTTTTTCACATCCCTAGTTACTCTATTTGTTGCCCTTTGTGCTAAATTCGTTATGGATAAATTTCAGTTTGGGATACCTAGTCCTTGCCTATTCACAGGGCGCAATTATGGTTGATTCTTCCGCATCAAGCGAAGTAGAGTCGTACATCGATTTTTACTTCTTTTGGAGCATTGCAATTCAATGCCAAAAAAACAAAGTTTAGCTTGGCTGTGTTTCGGTTTTGTTTGTAAGTTTACAGTAGATTATTATATCTCTAAAATCTCCAGCACAATGAGAAAAAAAATAGCACTGGCTTTGTCGAGTGGAGGGGCAAGAGGGTTGATTCACATTGGTGTAATCCATGAACTTGAGCGAAGGGGCTTCGATATCGTTTCTCTATCGGGTAGTTCCATGGGGGCGTTGGTGGGGTCAATGTATGTGGCAGGTACCCTAAACGATTTTAAGGATTGGGTTACAACGCTAACCCGAATGGAGGTTCTTCGTCTTGTCGACTTTACTCTTGGGTCTAAGGGGTTTATTAAGGGTGAACGCATTTTTTATGAGATGCAGAAAAGAGGTTTTATCCCCGATATTAACATTGAGGATTTGCCAAAACCCATGGTGATACTGGCTACGGATATTGTCAACAATAAGGAGATTGTTTTTAGAAAGGGGAATCTGGCTAAGGCCATTCGTGCATCCATATCAATTCCCAATGTGTTTATGCCCATCCAAACAACAGATGGACTATTGGTGGATGGCGGAGTTCTAAACCCTTTACCCATTAACCATCTTATAACCAAAGGGTCGGACTTGGTTGGAGCTGTTGATACAAACGCCTTAATTCCCTATAAAAAACCAAAGCAGGAAGAGCACCATGCTGGTGAGACGGATGAGGAGAGATCGCTATTCGAGCAGTTTAAGGAGAAATGGTACGAGTTTTTTGAGGGTGATGAGAAGAAAAAACTTGAAAAAGCCAGTAAGTTGGGGTATTTCGATTTGCTTTATAGAGTGCTTCAGGTGATGATGAACAACATGACCCAAAAGACCTTGAAAGAAACTCCACCCGATTTTCTGGTACAAACCTCTAAGGATGCCTGTGGAGTTTATGAGTTTTATAGGGCTAAAGAGCTTATTGCCTATGGACAAAAAGCATGTACCGAAGCCCTAGATAAGGCAGAACTATAGGTCTTTTTGCCGTATTACCTCGTACATCATTAGTCCAGCGGCAACCGAAACGTTTAACGAATCAACCTTACCGTGTATTGGTATTGAGACCAGTTCATCAGCTGCTTTTAGTACGCTATCGGATATCCCCTTATCCTCCGATCCCATAATTATTGCAATAGGTGGCTTTAGGTTCGATTTGCTATAG
>CALGIR010000101.1 GCA_937915475.1 uncultured Bacteroidales bacterium | reverse complement strand
AGGGGAGAAGAGTTCAGGAAACTGACCTATGGTCAGCTTGGCCACTACGAGAGCATCGACCAGATTGAAACTGGAAAGTATTTACAGGCTTTACCCTATGTTGATAAGAACAGGATTGGAATATGGGGATGGAGCTATGGTGGGTACATGTCGTCGCTTTGCCTTTTTAAAGCACCCGATGTGTTTAGCATGGCTATTGCTGTTGCTCCGGTAACCAACTGGCGCTACTACGATTCGGTTTACACCGAGCGATTTATGGGGTTGCCCCAGGATAATGCCGATGGGTACGATGATAATTCGCCCATTAATTATGTGGATGGTTTGCAGGGCAAACTTTTATTGGTGCATGGTACTGCCGACGATAATGTGCATGTACAGAATACCATTGAGATGGCTGAAAAATTGATTCAGGCCAATAAGCAGTTTGATATGATGTTGTATCCTGACAAAAACCATAGCATATATGGCGAAAATACAAGGATGCACCTGTACACCCTGCTAACAAATTACGTAAAGGCAAATCTGTAGCACACGGCGAACTTGCACTGAGCTGTGTCAACAATAAATTTTGCGGATGAGTGTGGCAATAAGATTATTTTTTTATTAACTTTGCATCCGCTATAAAGCCCAGATGGCGAAACCTGTCTGCCGACAGGCAGGCTGGTAGACGCGCTAGTTTCAGGGACTAGTATCAGCAACGATGTGCAGGTTCGAGCCCTGTTCTGGGCACAAACGAGACGTTTGTAAAATTTGACTGCTGGTTTGAGGGATTGAATATTCTTTAAGAAATTGAGTTTATAAAGTACTTTTACATATTGCCCAGATGGTGGAATTGGTAGACACGCCAGCTTGAGGGGCTGGTTCCCGTTAGGGTGTGCAAGTTCGAGTCTTGTTCTGGGCACTACATTAGCCTGCAAATCAATTGGTTTGCAGGTTTTTCTGTTTTATGACTAAGCCTTAAAGTAACGTCTTGCTGCCGAGGAGTGCGTGAAGGCGTGCAGGTTTTGACCTCGTGGTGCGACAAAGGTGATGGAGTTAATATTGACGAGAAGAGTCCTTTTCCCACCCATATTAGGAAGTTTAACCGAACAAGGATAATTATACAGCAACGAAATTAACCTTATCAGGTAAGGTAAAACTAAAAGTGCTTCCCTTTCCAAGTTCGCTCTCAACCCAAATTCGGCCTTCATGCTTCTCTACAAAGTCTCTACATATAATTAAGCCTAAGCCCGTTCCCTGCTCGTTCGAGGTGCCTGATGTTGAAAAAGTATTTGAGGAACTCCATATTTCTGACAAGGACTCACTACCTATACCAACACCATTATCGGAAATGCTGATTAGTATATGTGATTTCCTTTTCTGAGCTGTTATGTTGATTTTACCATTTTTATTGGTGAACTTGATGGCATTTGATAATAGATTGCGAAGAATTGTTCTTAGCATGAATTCATCGGCCACAACAGCAATATTCTTATCGTAGCTAATGTCCATCTCAATGAACTTAGAGTTGGTGCTATACCTGAAAGAATCAAAAGTTTGATATAATATACTCTGTAAGGAAAGTACTTCGGGTTTGAATGGTAGGCTGCCAGTTTGTGAATTGGACCAGGTTAGTAAATCTTCAAGTAGTTTGTAAGTTTTTTCTATGGTTTTATGATTGAGGTTAAGTAAATTCTCGATTTTATCCTTATCGTATCTATCTAAATTGGTTTTTAGCAGATTTGATACACCCAGAAGTATGTTAAAGGGTCTTCTTAAATCGTGAGCAATTATCTGTAGTGAACGATCCTTGGCAGCAATGGCTTCCCTTAAAGTTTTAACTTGTTGCATTAGTTCTTGTGTGGTAAGACTATCGTCTAAGGGAGTAAAAGAATCTATACCAATGCGTTTATCAACAAAAGATCCATTTTCATTAGTATAGGTGTGCGTGTCTTGCATCTTTAAGATCATTGATTTTTACAAGGGCCAAGTTTTCCGTACTACCCAATTAGTAAATTCGGATTTTAACAAATGTAATTTGAATAGGCCGTACTTCCAATTGCAAACTATTGCAAGTGTAAGTTGTGGTATTACAGAGATTTAGGGATGTCTTGTTTGTGGTTTTACACACTTCAAGCGCTCATGGGCAAACCTCAGGTTGGGATAGGATGAGTAATTTGCAAGTATTTAAGAGTTTGTAATGTTTTAGGGGGTGGATTCTAAAAACCTAATTTCTCAATTTGCTGAATAAAGTATTTGTTTTTGAGGCTTAGGGCATGTTGGTGTGCATCGGTAAAATATTGTTTACGCAATACCGGGTTCTCAACAAGCATAGCCTCGAGTAAACGCATGTAAACATGGTAGGTATTTCTATAAAGTTTATAATTATTACATGTGCCAACCACATCTTTAATTCCTTTTACCTTAATTTGAATAGCCTCAAAATCGCTATTGGTAAAGCTTTTTGATGTGGCTAAGGTGTAGAAAAAAATTACTGCAGTAATAACTTTTAGTCTTTCACCTTTTAGTTCATAAATATCTGTTATGCTATTTATAGCAATAATGTAATCGTTGGTGAAACAGGCGATTAAGTGTTGATGTTCTGTAAAAGTTAGCGCCTCAAAAATAAAGCTATACGCTATTAGCTTATTCTTGTTTGTTGCTATGCTCAGCTGCTCAATAATAAGCCGAACTTTTTGTTCCATGCTATTGGCTTTGCCAGAATAGTAAAGGTATAGGATATGTACAAAGTGGTAGCGAGAAAATACCCATACCTCATTCTCACCAGCATCAAGATGGTGCGCAAGGGTATTTGTTTCTGGAGGACTCATTCTAAATAACTCATATCCAATTTGCAGCAACTTTCTCACATTTCCCTGATAAAATGCTTGCATCATAAGTATAGTATTGGCCCACGTTAGCTGCGATTCGTAACGATTATCGCTTGGGTGCAACATCCTCATAAAATACTGGTCAACAGCATCGCCGTAGTATGTTGCTATAGCATCTGCATTTACTTGGTATGCAAAATAGTTTTTACCTAAAAAATCATCCTTTAGCATATAGCTAAACATGCGATGCCTTATTTTGGGATAGTTGTTAAGCATATCCGTTAGGGTAGAGAAAAGGCTTATGGTCTTGGGATTATCTGCATTGCCAAAAATATCCCTGTTTGCATGAAAGTAATTCATTAATGGTCCAAAGGCGCCATCCTGTAAGCAAAACCGTATAAGCGACAACTCTGTATCGCTTATGGATGTTTCTGTTGATGAGTGTTGTTTATGTATACTCTGCTTTGGCTTGCTTGAGATGGTGTTATGAAAACTGTCCCATCCATTATATCCTGCATAAAGTGCCAACTGGTTGAGCGTATGGAGCGAGGGCATGGTGTTGTCCTTTATCACCCTAAAAAACCTTGCAATGGTATGGGCAGAAATACGTAGATTGGCAGTAGCAAGTTTATTGGCTAAATCCTTGCAGCTGCGCATTGTCGATACCTGTGTCCCAGACCCTTCCCGTACCTTCTCCCTTAGTGCGGTAAAACTATAATCTGTGTATAGGTAGTTTGCCCTAGCCATTTTGCAGGTTTATTCTCTTTAAAAGATGATAGGCTAAGATTAGGATAATTATCGATAAAACAAATAAAAATGCCGCAAGTGCATATTGTCTCGTAACAAATTTCCATAGAACTATAAAGTTGAGCACATTGGCAAAAGCAAGTAGCAGAGCAGTAGCAAAACGGATGGCAAATCTTACTTTACCTGCATTCTCAATGGGCCACCAACCACCTGGTCTCACTGCACTCACATATTTTTTTAAAGATGATATATCGTTGGGTTTGGTGTTGTACATAACCACAATCCATGTTGCGCATACCGTAATGGTTAGCACCACTATTTTAAGTGGATAGTACTCCATGTTGAGCATAAACATGGTCTGATTTAAGAAATTGGTAAAAACAGGAATGTTTGCGTAGCCTAAATCGTACAGCACCGGGTATATTAACGATACAACCATTGCTGTTAGCTGTGTCCACGCATTTATTTTATGCCAGTACCATCGTAGAATAAATACTGGACCCACACCAGCAGTTATGGCAAAAATAAATTTTACAATAGCCAATATGGAATCGTTGAACAGGGCTATAACTGCTGCTAAAACAGCCACAAAAACCATAACAAGCATACCGGTTTGCTTTAGTTGTTTCTCGGAGGCGGATGGATTGATGTAATATTTGTAGAAGTTTTGTACAAGCAGCGATCCGCACCAGTTCTGATTATTCTGCGTAATGGCCATAAAAGGCATCAGAAAAACAGCAAAACCACCCATTTTGAGGGACCATGCAGGGTGTGTGTGAAAATTTTGAGAAAGGCGGCCTCACCATTGGCAGCTAGCAGGTTTGGCTCATCAAGCAGCAGTATATAGAAAGGTATGATGCTAATGGCGATAAAAAATATTGCAAACAGTATTCGGGGTAGAATAATGCTCTGTACAATGGTGCGTTGGTTTTGGGCAGCCATTAGTTTTTGCCCTGTCATGCTTGGCAAATCAATGATTTTAGCCGACCACCACTGCAAAAGAATAAAAACCAGAAATGTGGTGAAACTCTTTGTTTTTACTTCGGGGATTAGCCTGAAATCAAACCTAGAATTATGTATTGCGTCGCTTATATCGGTAAACGACCCTAGGTTTTGATATAGTGAAAACACTATGAATACAAGGGATAGAATGAAGATAATGAAGTAAGCAAAATCAAACCGAAGCCGTTCTCTTAGGCTGTTGAACAATGTGCCTATCAGAATAAAGCCAACAATACAACCGATGGAAAGTTGCAGGCTTATATCCATTATTTCGGCTAAAACACGGCCAAATGCCAGAAAGGCCATGCTTAACATTAGTGGTGCAACTATAGCCCCAACATAAATGCTGCGGAATATGTGCAGCCACTTTGCCCCTTTACCCGAAAAGCGGAATAGTATGAACTCGTTCTCAGTTTTTATAGGTAGCCTGTGCCATAGATGCGCAAAAAACACTTGTCTAAAGGCCGCTCCAATTAGCATGGTCCATATCAACCACATACCCGACAAATCTCCCTCAAGCAAAAACGAGGTGAGTATTTGCGGTTCAGTGAGGATGCCACCGGCCAAAATCATTGAGAACCCGATTAACCACCAGGACTCTTTCTTTGAGTAGAATAGGTTGTGTTTTTTATTCAAGATTTCGGGGTAGTTATTCTGCCTCACAAAACTTTTTATGCTTTAAAAACTTAATTACAATTCCTTAGTTTTTACTTTAAGCCAATCCTTTAACTCATTGGAGAAGTTTGGGGCTAATCTTTCGTAAACCATTTTATGGTAACCGTTTAGCCATTCCTTTTCTTCTTTTGCAAGCATATCAACCTTTATTGGCGTTGTATCAATTGGGCACAGCGTAATTGTTTCAAAATTGTAGAACTTGCCCGAATCGGTTTCCATTGCCTCACGGCAAATTATGAGGTTCTCAATACGGATTCCATACTTGCCGGCACGGTAAATGCCTGGTTCGTTTGATTGAATCATCCCTGGCTCAATGGTTACAGGGTTTTCGTTTTGCCTAATGGATTGTGGTCCCTCGTGAACATTCAGGAATGCCCCAATGCCATGCCCGGTGCCATGCCCGTAGTTTACGCCTTTGTTCCACATGGCCATGCGCGCAAGTATATCGAGTTGGCTACCACGCGTCCCGGCTGGGAATTGTGCCATTGAGAGCTGAATCATTCCCTTTAGCACAAGCGTGTAATCCTCCATCTCTTCGTTGGATGGTTTGCCAAGATGTAGGGTTCGGGTTATGTCGGTTGTTCCTTGCAGGTATTGTCCGCCCGAATCAACAAGTAGAAAGCCCTCGGGTTTTATTTGCGATGCTGTTTTAGCGCATGCGCTATAGTGAACAATAGCTCCATGTTCGCGGTAACCAGCAATTGTGCCAAAACTTTCGGAAACAAACCCTTCCTGTTCGCTGCGTAGTTCAACCAGTTTCTCAGCGATGGTTGTTTCAGTAATCTGTTCTTTACCCACTCCATTTTCAACCCAATGCAGAAATTTGCACATGGCTACTCCATCCTTTACAAGGCTTTGCTTAATATTTTCAATTTCAATAGGGTTTTTAATGGCCTTTAACTTGGTGGGTATGCTCAACGTTTTAATAGTGTTCGACTCCTTTGGGATAAGTGAGTAGAGCCAATGGTTAATCCTCAACTTGTCGAGTGCAAATATGGTTTCGGCTGATGCTGATTTAACGGCCTTCCCAATCTTATCGTAATTCTTAATGGTAACGCCCTGTTCGGTTAGTCTGTTCGCCAACTCTTCACTCAGTTTCTGTGGGTCAATATAAAGCGTTGCCTTTTCGAGCGTTATAAAACCGTAAGCCATAACTACGGGGTTGTATTCAATATCGTTTCCTCTGATATTGAACGTCCATGCCACCTCGTCGAGAGCAGAAAGGATGCAAGCATTTGCACTGTTTTTTGTAAGTTCTTCGCGGATAATGGTTAATTTTTCGTTAACGGCAAGTCCAGCATATCTAAGTTCATGGTCAAATGCTTTTCCTGTTGGCATATCGGGTCTATTAACCCAAATCTCATTGATTATATCAACTTTTGGGTTCGATTTTAGACCTTTTTGCTTTATGTCCTTAATTAGTTTGGCTGCTTGCATATACGAAAGCAAACGTCCATCGAAACCAACTGTATGACCATGCTCAAGGTTTTGTCCCAGCCAATCTTCAATGCTAGGGGTATCGGGTAATCCCAATTTACAAAGATCGATACCGCTGCCATCAAGTTCCTGCTCGGCCTGAAGAAAATATCGTGAGTCTGTCCAAAGCGCTGCTTTGGTTGTTGTAACCACAAGCGTTCCAGCAGAACCTGTAAAGCCAGACAGCCAAGCTCTCAACTTCCAGCAGTCGGGAAGGTATTCACTAAGGTGTGGGTCGCTACTAGGGGCAATGTATGCGTCTATGCCGTTTGATACCATAGAAGTTCTGAGTTTGTTAACTCTATCTGTTGTTTCCATTTTCATAGGGATTTAAGTTGCCTAGCAAAGGTACAAAACGGATTTAAAATATCAGCAAGCATTAATTTATGCTATTGAAATTACATCGCTTTATCAATCTGCAAACAAAATACCTAATTCATAGTGGCATCCCTAAAAACAAGATTTCATTCTGTAACTTCCGACATGTTGATTTAAACCTATTTATGAGTTAAGACGCAAGCATGTAGACCTTCTTGTTTAGCACTAAAATAATGTTTCAATGTTTTATTATTCCACCAAGAGTCGTTTTTAGCAGTTTTTTATCAAAAATTAGTGTTAATTCCCCGATATTTCATAACTTTTGACCCATAAAACTTGCTGCTATGAATACGCTCAAAATTTCGAAAAACAGAGCTCGCGATTTTTTGTCAGAGAAGTTAGCTCAAAGTATAATCCAATCCGAGTTAGAAGATTTAATTTCCGTTTTAAGGTATAATGCCCTTGGTGGATATGAGAGGCTTGATGATTTTGACCTGTTTGAGAATCTAGTTGCAGCTTTGCCCGAATTAGAATTGGTATTTCTTGCCGAAACGGACGAACATTCGCTATATGTTGCTGTTAAACCCGAGTATAAACCCGAGGAGGATGCAGTGCTAATTGACATGAAAAAAACAATTCAGATTATCGTTTAAACCCGAACTTCCCTAAACATTCTTTTATGATGAAATTTTTTAAGTTTTTGGCCTCACCTATGCTGATGGCCCTGTTGATTATTGCCTTTGGAGTATCGAGCGCAATGGCCACTTTTATTGAGAACGATTTTGGAACAGAGGCTGCAAGGGCTATAGTTTATAATGCATGGTGGTTTGAATCTATCATGCTATTGCTTGTTCTTAACTTTTTGGCTTCAATTTTTACTAGAAAACTTTTTAAAAAGGGTAAGGTTGCCGTAATGCTTTTTCATCTGGGTTTTGTTGTTATTCTTATTGGCTCTGCCATTACAAGATATTATGGGCAAGAGGGAATGATGCATATTCGCAAAGGTGAAACGGCCACGTGGTTTAGCTCTGCCGAAAAATGGATTAGCATTTACAATGACGAGGAATTGATTGATAGCGATAAGGTTATGCTAACACCAGTTTCGAGAAATAGGTACAATAATACAGTAAAGTTCAATGGTGATAGGCTAGAAATTGAGCTAACCGATTTAATCCCCCACGCAGTGGAAACCGTGGTTGGGCATTTCGACGGCTATCCTGTTGTTTCGCTTTTTGTGGTTTCAGCTATTCAGAATACGCCAGTTTTGGTCAGGCCAAACCATCCTGTGAGTATTGATAATGTAAGTATAGGGTTTGCTTCCGATGGCAACAAGTATGAGGTTGCATTAAAACTTGTTGATTCACAAATACAGTTGCAATCTACATTACCCATAATAACTAGCCAAATGGAGGATGGAGTGGAGGAGGAACTTCATCTGGATGATTCAGTTAGACTGAAACCTAAAGTATTTTACCAGATTGGGCGCACTCAGTTTGCCTATCGTGGGCACTGGGAGTCGGCCATTGTTAAAATGGTTTACAACCCCGACCCAAACATTGGTGGCACCGATGTAATTGCCCTAAGTGCAAAGTATAAAGGCAATGAGCGTAATATTTACGTGCCGCTCTCGAATGTTAGCGACAATCCGGTTTACGAAAATTTCGAAGGAAAGATGGTAGGGTTTAAGTATGGGCCAAAACGGATTGAAATACCCTTTGGTGTAAAACTTCAGGATTTTATTTTAGAACGATATCCTGGTTCCGATAGCCCATCATCGTTTACTTCGAATGTGGTGGTGGTTGACAAACAAAATAATCTGGAGAAACCCTTCAGTATCTTCATGAATAATATACTAAATTATAAAGGTTATCGATTTTATCAGAGTTCATACGATGATGATGAGAAGGGAACATTCTTGTCGGTGAATAAGGATTTGTTAGGCACATCGATAAGTTACTTGGGATACTTTATTCTTGTTGTGGGAATACTGTGGGCACTTGTAAGCCGCGGCAGTAGGTTCCGTAAACTGATCTCTAAACCCGCTTCTGCCGTAATTATCCTTTTAATGCTGTTGGGCTCTGTTCCCCTTTTTGCGCAGAATAATGCTCCAGAGGTTAATAGGGAACACGCTCGTGAGTTTAGCTCATTGCTTATTCAGGATAAAGGAGGTCGAATGAAACCTGTATCGACACTAGCCAGTGAGGTTTTACGCAAGCTCAATAGGTCAACTAAGCTTAATGGCCAATCGCCAGAGCAAGTTTACTTGGGCATGTCTGTATATCCCGATTTTTGGCAGCACACCCCTATAATCAAAATTAAGGGTAAGGAACTTAGTAGAGTGCTTGGGGTAAGAGATAATATGGTTGCTTTTGTTGATTTTTTCGACCATCAGGTCGATGGTTCCTACAAGCTAAGGCGATTGGTTCAGGAGGCCTTTGCCCAAAAGCCTGCACAACGAACAGCATTGCAAAAAGAGGTGATAAAGGCTGATGAGAAGGTTAATGTCCTTTATATGGTATTCACTGGGCAGATGGCTCGGATATTCCCCATACCCGAGCATACAGAAAATCGTTGGTTATCGATGGATGAGGTATCGAAGAAGTCTGATTCAACTAATGTGTTTAGTTTTGGCGATGTTTATTCCAACTATATTCTCAGCGTTAGAAATGCGACTAAAAGCGGAAACTGGAATCAACCTAAAGAGTTGTTGTCAGAATTAAAGGCCATACAACAACAGTATGGAGGAAGTATTATTCCTCCGGAATCAAAAATTAGGGCCGAGGTGATATCGAATAGATTACTAATTTTTGAACGCTTAATACCCTTTTATGGGTTAACAGGTCTTGTGCTACTAATCATTGTTTTTACTGAAATGTTCTATAAGGGGAACTTGGGTAAGCGTATTTTTACTGTTCTTGCAGCTGTGCTTATACTTGGATTTGTTGCACAAACCTTTGCCATTGGTTTAAGGTGGTACATTGCAGGTAGAGCACCATTAAGTAATGGGTTCGAATCGTTGGTTTATGTATCGTGGGCGGCAATGCTTGCTGGGTTTATGTTTGCTAAGCGCAGTAGGGTAGTGCTGCCGGCTACAGCGTTGCTAAGCACGCTTATTCTCTTTGTTGCTCACCTCTCATGGATGGATCCAGAGATTACCAATCTTGTCCCTGTGCTCAAGTCGTATTGGTTAACCATTCATGTAGCGGTAATTACTGCCAGCTATGGTTTCTTTGGCTTAGGAGCCATACTAGGGCTTTTTAACATTTTCCTATACGCTTTTCAAACAAAGAATAATTTTACAAGTATCGATAAGCATATCAAGAGCATTACGGTTATCAATGAGCTAAACTTAACCCTTGGGTTGTACCTTTTAACAATTGGCTCATTCCTAGGTGCTGTTTGGGCCAACGAATCTTGGGGGCGATACTGGGGATGGGATCCAAAGGAAACCTGGGCGCTGATTACCATATTGGTTTATGCCTTTGTACTTCATATGCGGCTAATTCCCTCATTTAAATCAACCTTTGCGCTCAACTTTGGCTCCTTAATTGGCATTGGTTCGGTGCTTATGACCTACTTTGGAGTTAACTATTACCTGTCGGGTTTGCACAGCTACGCAGGAGGTGATGCTGTTCCAGTTCCCCGTTGGCTTTTCTTTGTTGTGGCTGGTTTTCTCTCGCTCAGTTTTTTTGCATGGTATAACAACAGGATGATTGTTGCTGATGCTGAAAACCCTAAAGAAAGCAGAACTGAATAGTTTTGAAAACAAAACGTTTTCATTGCTGTTTTACATCCTACAAATATGTGTTAATCATTAAAATGCTTTCATTATGAATAGTTTCGAGTTTTATAATCCGGTTAAAATACTTTTTGGAGAGGGTAAGGTTGATGAAATTGCCAACGAGATTCCCAAAGATGCAGTGGTTTTGATAACCTATGGTGGGGGGAGCATTAAGAAGAATGGTATTTATCAGAAAGTGATGAATGCATTAAAGGGATTTAAGGTTGTTGAATTTGGTGGTATTGAGCCCAATCCGAAGTACGAAGACTTGATGAAGGCTGTTGATTACGCTCGTAAAGAGCAAGCAACTTTTTTGCTGGCGGTTGGCGGAGGCTCCGTAATTGATGGTACAAAGTTTATTGCAGCAGCCGTACCTTTTACCGGCGATCCTTGGAATTTACTAGTTGGGGGCAAGGCATTTGTTGTTGAGGATGCTTTACCCATAGGCACTGTGCTAACGCTACCGGCTACGGGATCAGAAATGAACTCTGGGGCTGTTGTAAGCCGTAAATCAACTCAGGAGAAGTACTCCTTTGGCAGCCCATTACTTTTTCCGAAATTCTCTGTTCTCGATCCAACGTTTACCTATTCGTTGCCAGAAACTCAGGTTGCCAATGGGGTTGTAGATGCTTTTATACACGTGACCGAGCAGTATTTAACTTATCTCCATCAAGGGCATATTCAGGACAGATGGTCCGAAGGCGTTTTGCAGACCTTGGTTGAGTTTGGCCCTCAGGCCATTGCCAACCCACTAAGCTACGATGTTCGGTCGAATATTATGTGGAGCTGTACCATGGCTCTAAATGGAATTCTTTCGGTTGGTGTGCCAACCGATTGGGCTACGCACATGATTGGGCACGAGTTAACCGCATTTTTTGGACTCGATCATGCAGTTACACTGGCCATAATTTTACCCTCACTACTCAGAACCATGCGCGATGAGAAGAAATTAAAACTCCTGCAGTACGGCAATAGGGTATGGGGTATTGAAGGTGGTACCGATGATGTCCGCGTTGACAAGGCCATTGAGGCAACCGAAGAGTTTTTCCAATCGCTGGGTGTTAAAACCCGCTTAGCTGACTACGGCATAACAATGGATCAACTTAAGCCGATAGTAGAGCGTTTTAAGCAACGGGGATGGAAACTTGGAGAGAATAAAACCATAACTTCTGATGTTATTGAGACAATTTTAAAAGGAGCTCTTTAAATCTGGGATTTTGATTTTATATGTACTTGTATAACAGCGCTTACTTTTTTTTACCAAAAGTATTCTAATTTAAAGCCATAAAAAGTTTGCTGTTTTCAATTGATTTTATACTTTTGCCATGCTTTTAGCAAAGGGTTCTTTTATAAAATGTTTGTTTGGTGTGTGAGTAATTAATAGCTCAGCATATTAGGCTTAGGTCATCTACCGAATGGTGGATAAACTGCCGAACTCGCAAAAGTTTTTAGGAGAGGTGGGTGAGTGGCTGAAACCAGCAGTTTGCTAAACTGCCGTACGGGCAACTGTACCGGGGGTTCGAATCCCCCTCTCTCCGCAACAATTAGCATTGAAATTCTAATGTAGTTGTGAGAATAGGGGAGTAAGGTAGTGAGTTTAAAAGAATAGCACAGTTATATAGCATTATTTTCGGGGTGTAGCGCAGTCCGGTTAGCGCACCTGGTTTGGGACCAGGGGGTCGCAGGTTCGAATCCTGCCACCCCGACAGCAACAAAACGCAATCAGTTATTTATTAATTGGTTGCGTTTTTTATTTTAGGGGTATTGCACCACTTTTATTATATCCCTTGAATTTACGTATTGTTCTAAAGAACAAAAACCTCGCCAATTGATGGCGAGGTTTTTTCATAGAGGGTTATTCATACGGACAAAGGCGAAATATTTATTT
>CALGIR010000100.1 GCA_937915475.1 uncultured Bacteroidales bacterium | reverse complement strand
GGCTCAAGGGTTACATAAAGTGTGCACTGATTAGGGTACTTCCCCCCAAGATATGAGGTGGCTGCAGTTATTGCTTGCATCTCGGCATGGGCTGTGGGGTCATTCAAGTTTTCGGTTAAGTTGTGGGCACGAGCAATTATCTGATTAGAGCAAACAACTACGGCACCAATTGGAACCTCTCCTTTTTCGAATGCATACTTTGCTTCTTTTAAGGCTTCAGTCATGTATTTTGTGTGATTTTCCATAGATACAGTCTTTCTTTTGCAAATAAAGTGCCATGAATTGTTATCGGAAATATTTATTTTTACCTTCGCAAACTACGAAAAATTTTAGATTATGTATAGAACACACAATTGTGGCGAGCTTCGCACCGAAAATATAGGGCAAAGCATAATTCTTAGTGGATGGGTACAACGCATCAGAAATCTAGGGGGGATGACTTTTATTGATTTAAGGGACAGGTACGGAATTACCCAACTTGTGGCCGATGAGGGTATTGACCAAAAGTTGGCTGAAATTATTAGTTCGCTGGGTAGAGAGTACGTTATTACCTGTAATGGTGTTGTTTTGGAGCGTACGAGTAAGAATTCGAAAATTTTAACTGGAGATATAGAAGTTCAGATACAACAAATAAAAGTGCTCAATCAGTCTGAACTACCTCCATTCACCATTGAGGACGAAACAGATGGAGGTGATGAGCTAAGGATGAAATACAGGTATCTTGATATTAGGCGGAATCCTGTTAGGAATGCACTTTTGTTAAGGCACAAGGTTGCGCAGGCTATTCGTAAATACCTCGATTCACAAGATTTTATTGAGGTAGAAACACCTTTTCTCATTAAATCGACCCCAGAGGGAGCTCGCGATTTTGTTGTCCCCTCAAGGATGCATGCAGGTGAATTCTATGCATTACCTCAATCGCCCCAAACATTTAAGCAGTTATTGATGGTTGCTGGAATGGATAAGTATTTTCAAATCGTAAAATGTTTTCGCGATGAGGATTTACGGGCCGACAGGCAACCAGAGTTTACGCAGATTGACTGTGAAATGTCGTTTGTAGAGCAGGATGATGTGCTAAAAACTTTTGAGGGGATGATTACAAGCCTTTTCAGTGAGGTTGCAGATGTTAATTTTAAGCAACCATTCCAAAGAATGACCTATAACGATGCCATGGCTCTTTACGGATCCGATAAACCTGATGTTAGGTTTGAGATGCGTATTAGAAACCTAACAGCAATTGCAAAGGGTAAGGGATTTGGGATTTTTGATAATGCTGATTATATAGGCGGAATAGTTGCTACTGGTTGTGCCAACTACTCACGTAAGCAGCTTGATGAGTTAACAAAGTTTGTTCAAAGGCCTCAGGTTGGTGCAAAAGGTTTGATTTGGATAAAAATTGATTCCAATGGCGATGTAAAATCATCAGTTGACAAATTTTACTCAAGTGATGATTTACTTGCTTGGGGTGAACACATGAATGCTCAAAAAGGTGATTTAATGCTGGTTATGGCTGGTGATAACGAGCCCACTCATGAGGCATTAGGAGTGCTTAGGCTTGAAATGGCTGATAGGTTGAACCTAAGGGATAGAAGCACTTTTGCACCCCTATGGGTTGTTGATTTTCCTTTACTGGAGTGGGACGAAGAGACTGCAAGGTTTTATGCAAAACACCATCCGTTTACAGCACCCGTAAGCACTGACATTCATCTTTTCGACTCCGATCCCGTTGCTATTAGGGCAAACGCATATGATTTAGTTATAAATGGAGTTGAAATTGGGGGAGGTTCAATCCGAATTTCTGATAGAGAACTACAGCATAAAATGTTTAAAGTGCTTGGTTTTACTGAGGTAGAAGCGGAGGAACAGTTTGGCTTCTTGCTAAACGCTTTCAAATATGGAGCGCCACCTCATGGTGGAGTAGCTTTTGGGTTTGATAGGCTTTGTGCTGTTATCGGAGGCACCGATTCAATTAGGGATTATATTGCTTTCCCAAAAAATAATGCAGGGAGAGATGTTATGATTAATACACCTTCAATGCTTAGCCAAGTTCAACTCAATGAACTTAGTATTATGATTAAATCTAAGGAATAAGGTCTTTATGTAAAGTTGTTAAAACAAGAAAGAGTTTGACAAAATGCCAAACTCTTTCTTTCCCTTAAAAAGGACTACTATTCCTTATCTTTGCGTTCGATTGTTCCTTCAGTGGCTTTATCACCTCTTTTCTTAGAAGCATTAATTGTTCCTTCAGTGGCTGTAGTTTTCTTATCACCAACAGTTCCTCTGGTAGCTTCAATTTCCTCTTGAACGGCTTGAGTCTTATCTCCCGCCTCTTGTTGAACTGTCTCTTGCTGAGGGGCATCTGTTGCATCCTCAGTGTTTTCAATTACATTTTCTGTATTAACATCATTTGCCTTTTTTTCGGCAGATGGACCACATGATGCAAATGCAAACATTGCTGCAAAAACAAATAATAACGATAATTTTTTCATAATTAATTGGTTTTTTATGGTTGAATATAACAAAAGTACTAATATTTATTATAAGTCAATGCATTATGCTGTTTTTATCAAAGGCACGTATTTCGTTTTTCAACAAACAAAACATGTAAACTATTGATGGCTAATAATTAAAAGACTATTTTTGTAAAATAAATTCATTATAATAGTAAAAATTTAATATTATTTTAAAATGAAAAAAATAACGCTAACAAAAGCTGAAGCTCAGCATTTAAGGGAGATATACCAAGATGAATTAAATAAGTCCATAAAAAGAATAGAACACCTATCGGCAATTTTGAAAAAGCTTGATGTTGACTTTACGCCCCCCGAAGTTCCAATAATCGAGGCGAAAGGAAAGGTAGTTTCACAGCCCAAAATTTCTTCAGTCGAAAAGTCTGCTAAAGAAATCTCTGCAAAATCCAAAACAGAACAACCGAAGACTAAAGCCACACGTAATAAAAAGAAGCCAATAAAAAAAGGGAGTGGGAGAAGTAAGGTTAAGTGGAATGATTTTGTGATTAACACCTTAGCAAAGATTGAGAAACCAGTTAAATCATCTGAATTAACAAATGAGGCTGTTATTGCATTTAAAACTAAAGAGGCAGATGTACCGAGGGTAAAGCAGGCTGTGTCTGTGGCACTATCCAAGTTGGTTACAACTGAGAAAAAACTTATTGCTAATAAACTAGAGGGAACACGGGAAAAGGAGTATGGGTTAAAAGAGTGGTACGACGATAAAGGGGCCCTCTTGCAATAATTTAAATAAATTGTTCTTTATGCATAAAAACATAAAAAGGTCCCATGCTAAAAGTGAGACCTTTTTTATTATTAGCCACTAGTTAGCAGTCTGAACAAAAAAACAATATATACTATTAACGAAAGAATAATATGAATACGGAAAAGGTTGAGATACCGCTAAGCAAGAAGAAGGTTTTGCTATTATTGTTTGGAGCAATAGTTTTTGTGGTATTAGGATTGCTGCTCCTTTTGCTACCAGACAGATTTACTCATCCAGTTTTGAGCAGTACATTGATTATAAGAGTTATTGGAGTTATAGCAGTGCTATTTTTTGGTGCGACAGGTATATTTCAGCTTAAAAAGTTATTAGATAAAACACCTGGACTGATAATTGATGAAAATGGAATTACAGATAATACAAATGCCATTAGTGTTGGACTTATAAATTGGGCTGATATAACTGGAATTAAAACCAAGCAAGTTTTGACGACTAAATCCCTTCTCATCTTTACTTCTAATCCAGATAAATATTTAGACAGAGTTAATGGATTTAAACGAAAGTTGATGAAAGGGAATATAAAAATGTGTGGAACTCCATTAACAATAATTTCCAATACATTGAAATGTAATTTTGAGGATTTAGAAAGACTGATAAGAGATAAGTTAATAGAACAAAAAGAATAAATGCAGAATTGCTAACACGTTAGGAGAGATTTGGATGGTGATGTTCAGCTTGCAAGCCTATAACTTGCATCAACAACTGTTGAAGTTTGATAAATAATTCTGTCAATAGTATAACGGTTTATTAGTTTAACTTTCCACGGGCAGGAATGATTATGTTGGTGGAGCCCTGAGTTTAAAATCAACAATTCTATTCTTAAGCAACAGCGGATAGATTTTGCGCTATATAGAGTAAAATAAAGTATTAACCGTATAGATTACTAGTTGCTAATCGTTATACCTATTTGTACTCACTCACAATTTTGCCTATTAAGGTTGCAGAGGTCGCGTCTATAATTTCTGCGTACACATAATCACCTATCTTAGCGTCCTGTTTTGGGAACACAACAACCTTATTCTGCGATGTTCTGCCATAGAGATGCTCAGTAGATTTTTTTGAAACGCCCTCCACTAGCACTTCAAAACTGCGTCCGATATCAGCATTTTTGCTCATCTCGGATAGTTTGCCCTGCTGCAACTCAATTATTTCTGTTAATCTGCGTGTTTTTATCTCTTCATCAACATCATCTATTAGCTTTCGGGCCGCTTTGGTGTTAGGGCGCTCTGAGTACTTATACATGTAGGCATAATCGTATCCAACCCACTGCATTAGCGTTAGCGTTTGGTCGTGATCAACCTCTGTTTCGGTGCAAAAGCCTGTAATAATATCGGTTGTAATAGATGCGTCGGGTAAAATTCTCCTAATGGCCTCTACTCTGCTCATATAGTATTCTCTGGAGTAGCCTCTGTTCATAAGCTCAAGAATTCTGCTTGAGCCCGATTGTACAGGAAGATGAATGTGGCTGCAGATATTTTCGTACATAGCCATAGTGTATAGTACCTCATCTGACAAATCTTTTGGATGTGATGTTGAGAAGCGAACTCTCAACTTGGTGTCAATTTTTGCAACCAGTTCTAGTAGTTCAGCAAAACTGGTGCGTTCGCCTTTATCGTTCTTCCAATTATAACTATCAACATTTTGGCCCAATAACGTTACCTCTCGGTAGCCACCTTCAATTAGTTCATGTACCTCGCGGATTATGGTCTCGGGATTTCGGCTGCGCTCTGCACCTCTAACATACGGAACTACGCAGTACGTGCACATGTTGTTGCATCCGCGCATAATGGAAACAAATGCCGAAACACCATTTTTATCCAGTCGAACGGGGCTAATATCGGCATAGGTCTCTTCTCTTGATAACAAAACGTTTATGCCTTTTTGCCCCTCCCCAGCTGCTCTTAGCAAAACGGGTAGTTCACGGTAAGCATCGGGACCTACCACAAGGTCAACAAGTTTTTTGTCCTCTAAAAGTTTTTCTTTTAGCCTTTCGGCCATGCAGCCAATCACGCCAATTAGGATTGATGGTTTCTTCTTTTTTTGCAACCTAAAAATATCTAGTCTCCCCCAAATCCTATTCTCAGCATTCTCGCGAATGGAACACGTGTTAACTAAAATTATATCTGCATCATCCATGTTATTGGTAATGCCGTAGCCATTTGCTTGCAGAATGGATGCAACAACCTCGCTATCGCTAAAGTTCATTTGGCAGCCGTAGGTTTCAATATAAACCATCCCTTCCAAATCTTCTTGCTTACCAAGGTTTGTATATATATTTGTATTCAAATGCTCGTTCATTCAGTAAAGTTTTTGCAAAGGTAACTGAAATTTATTTTAATCTTTATTGCTTCTGTTTTTTTGGATGTATAATCGTAATGATGACCTGATTTTTGAGGTGTTTAGCATCAAATCAGGGCTTTTTTAAAAAAGGTCGATATATCCGTTCCGATTATGTACAGGATATGAGCGAAGTAAAAGAACTTAAAACACAATTCGCTTTTTATATTTCCTCTTAAATAATAAAATATTAATATAAGGTCTATTCGTCATTTTTTAACAGAGCATAGTATTTTAGCTATCCTTCATAATCAAAGGAGTCTCTGTTGTTTGGGTTATATGAGATCTTTCGGATGTATTGGAATAAAGAATTTTCTGGCTATTTTTACAGTTCTAATATAATTCGATTTACGAAAAACACTAAACGATATTGCTATGGCAGGTCACAGTAAATGGTCAACCATTAAACGGAAAAAGGGAGCGTTAGATGCAAAACGGTCTAAAATGTTCAGTAGGATTGTTAAAGAGATTATTGTTTCGATAAAAGAGGGAGGTTCAGATCCTGAGGGGAATGCTAGATTACGCATGGCCATAAATAACGCCAAAGGCGTTAATATGCCAAAGGACAATATCCAAAGAGCCATTAACAAAGCTGAAAAGGGTGATGAAGATTTACAAGAGATGACTTTTGAGGGTTATGGTCCAGAGGGCGTCCCAATATTTGTTGAGTGCCTCACCGACAACAATAATCGTACTGTAGGCGCTATTCGCGCACTTTTCACCAAGCGTGGCGGAAGTCTTGGCACCAATGGTTCGCTTAGCTTTTTGTTCGACCGCAAGGGAGTTTTTACTATTCTTAAAGAGATGGTAAATATTGAGTTAGATGAACTCGAACTTGAACTAATTGATGTTGGTGCAGAGGAGATTGAGGAGGAAGAAGAGACTTATGTGATATATTGCCCAATGACAGAATTTGGAGCTATGCAGAAAAAACTCGATGAGATGAATATTGAAGTTGAGAATGCCAGTTTACAGCGTATCCCCAATGATTATAAAGTACTGGAACCCGAAGCGGCTCAAAAGGTGCTTAGGCTAATAGATGAGTTTGAGGATAACGATGATGTACAAAACGTTTACCATAATATAGAGATGACGGATGAACTTCTAAAAGCTCTTGAGGAGGCTGATTAGTACCAGTTTTTATAGGCATGTTAATTGCATAGCCTATGCTATCTAAACTAAAGAAAATAGCGTGAATGCGAATAATTAAGAGTTTGTTAAAGGGTTTAGTCTTCGGGCTTATTCTTGTGGTTGTTTCAGGTTGTGGTAGATACAACGATATTTTTGTGAAGGGGGTTAGCCACGTTCAGTTTAGGGGTTTGCAGCAAAATGTAGTTTTGCTTAGCCTCGAAGTTGAGATTGATAACCCCAATACCCGTAAAATTTCTGTTACTGGTATTGAGTTTAATGCATGGTTAAACGGTAGAGAGTTGGGCGAGTTTCGTATAACAGAGCCAATAAAGCTTATTCCTTGTTCTAGGGGAACCTATGTTGTGCCCGTTGAGATTAAGCTGCGTACTATTGCCGATGCCTTTAGGCTAGTTTCGTCGGGTAGCGTAGAATCTTTACTCGATAGGATTGAAGTAGAGGGTAAAATTACAGGAAAATCGTTCCCTGTTCGGAAAACCTTTAGGGTTGTTAGGCAGCCTTTCCGGAATATAGCTGCATCGCTATAGTTTCAATCATGTTTGCTCGATGTAAATGCATTACCAAAACTTTTTTATACCTTTGCACCCTAAGCAAAAATCCATGTTATTGACCCATTTTAAAGCATTTCGTTACGCAGCGGCACTCTTGCTCTGGGCATCATTTGCGCTTAATGCTCATGCACAGAAGCCTGTAGGATTAATCAAGGAACTTGAACAGTTTCACCCTGAAAGGGGGAGCATTACAATCAACCAAGATTCTGATATTGCTAATCTGCTTAATGCATACTACGTTCAGAATGCTTCAAGGCCAGGCATGCAGGGTTTTAGGATAAGAATTTATTTCGATTTGGGTCAGCACTCTCGTGCCGAATCACTTGAGGTAATGGATACGTTCATGGAGGAATGTCCTGGCATAACCGTTTATCGAACTTTTCAAAGCCCATACTATAAGGTTTCTGTTGGCGATTTTCGTTCGCGCGATGAAGCCCTTAAGCAGTTAAAGCGTCTTTCACGAAAATATCCCAAAGCGTTTATTGTTGGCGAGTGGATAAACTTTCCATCATTAGACTGATTAGATAATCGAAGAGAGCATGATCAGTTTAAAGCAATTCACACAGTGCAAAGACTCCGATAGTAATAGAAACTTTAAATATAGTAGTATTTATACAAGTAAACATTCTCAGGCAGCATACCACGGCTGCCTATTTTTTTATAGCCATAGCATCTTTTTTTTAAAGAAATAATATGTCAGAATTAATTAAGCACGAGTGTGGAATTGCGCTAATCCGGTTGTTAAAACCGTTGGAACATTTTCAGCTGAAGTATGGAACGTGGGCTTACGGCCTTAATAAGCTTTATCTGCTAATGGAAAAACAGCATAATCGTGGGCAGGATGGCGCTGGGGTAGCAAGTTTTAAGTTCGATCTAAAGCCAGGGTATCGATATATCGATAGGGTAAGAAGCAACTCGTCATCTTCCATACTCGATATTTTTGATACAATCCACCAAGGGCTAAATAAATGGTCTAGCAAACCAGATTTGCTCAACGATCCTTTGTGGGCAAAGCAAAATATTCCTTTTGCAGCCGACCTCTATTTAGGACACCTGCGCTATGGAACATTTGGCAACAATTCAATAGATTATGTTCATCCTGTTCTTCGCGAGAACAACTGGAAATCACGTACACTTGCTTTGGCTGGCAATTTTAACATGACTAATGTTGATGAACTTTTTCAAAAACTTATCGATTTGGGTCAGCACCCTAAAGATTATTCCGATACCGTAACCGTAATTGAAAAACTAGGGCATTTTGTAGATGAAGAGAATCAACAACTTTTCAGACAGTATAAAAATGAGGGATACTCCAATAAAGAGATTAGTGATTTGATAGCTAGTAGTATAAGCGTAAAAAAAGTACTACAAGAGGCCACAAGAGATTTTGACGGAGGATATGCCCTTGCTGGATTAGTAGGCCATGGGGATGCATTTGTTTGCCGCGACCCATGGGGCATTCGCCCTGCATTTTACTACGCAAATGATGAGATTGTTGTGGTAGCATCGGAGCGACCTGTTATTCAGACTGTCATGAATGTACCAACCTCTGATGTTAAAGAGGTTAAGCCTGGCTATGCACTTATTGTAAAACGCTCTGGTGAGGTTACCATGGATGAGATTAGGGTGCCTCAGCAGCGACGTTCGTGCTCGTTTGAGCGTATCTATTTTTCGCGGGGAACCGACAGGGACATATATCGTGAGCGCATTAAATTGGGCGAGTTACTAACGCCTGTTATTCTGGAGAATATTGACAACGATTTGGAGAATACCGTTTTTTCATTTATTCCAAATACAGCCGAAACGGCTTTTTATGGAATGGTGAAGGGCGTTGAAGACCACATGCTTAAGGAGAAGTCAAGGTTAATAAAAGAGGGTAATGGGGCTCTGTCCGAGTCGGATATTGAAACAATTATTGCCTCGCGGCCTAGGGTTGAGAAAATAGCTGTAAAAGATGTAAAATTAAGAACTTTTATCAGCCAAGATTCTGATCGTGACGATTTAGTGGGTCATGTTTATGATGTAACATATGGAACCTTACGCGAAGGAGTCGACAACCTTGTAATCATCGATGATTCAATTGTTAGAGGCACTACGCTGAAGGAAAGTATCCTTCGTATTCTCGATAGACTTGGTCCTAAAATGGTTGTTGTGGTTTCGTCGTCACCACAGATTCGTTACCCCGATTGCTACGGAATTGATATGGCTAAACTTGGTGATTTTATAGCGTTTCGCGCAACCATTGAACTACTTAAGGAAACTGAGCAGGAGAGCATAATTAACAATGTGTATAAGCAATGTAAGGCACAACAATATTTACCTAAAGAGGAGATTGTGAACTACGTAAAGGGCATTTATCGTCCGTTCACCCCCAGTCAAATTTCCGATAAGATAGCCCAACTACTTACGCCTAAGGAAATGAAAGCTAAGGTGAAGATTGTTTTTCAGACAATTGAAAACCTTCATGATGCTTGCCCAAATGATACAGGCGATTGGTATTTTACGGGTAATTATCCGACTCCTGGTGGGAACAAGGTGGTAAATAACTCTTTTATCAACTTTATTGAAGGGCGTAACCAAAGGGCTTACTAGTTTAAAAGTAGCTTTTGGCATTGAACTTGTAACACAATCAGCCTAATATTGATTATAAACCAAAATCATTAAAGCCATGAAGCAGTTTGCACTAATCCTTATGCTGAGCACATTTCTTGTGCCTACATATCTGCTCTCGCAGGATAGAAGAGCCCTTAGAGCCGCCGATTTAAGTTACAATATCGCATTACGCGATTATAGTAAGGCTAATTATACCGAAGCCGCCCAAAAGTTTGATATTGTTGTTAGTACTATCCCTGCATCATTAGAGTCGAGAAAGCATCTTGAGATTAGGTTGGAGTCGCTTATTAAACTTATCGATATTTACTTTTATAAGTCGCCCAACTTTTCAAAAGCATGCGAATACCTTCAGCAGTATACCAATACTGTATCGACCTCTCGGAATTCAGGAGTATTGCGTTCCGCCACTTTGCTTAAGTACCTTAAGCAACTGCAGGAGTATAACAATAAAGAGGCGTCGCAGTGCGAAAGTTATCAGCGTATTGATGGAGATATGGATAACTTCAAAAAAACTTTTGAAAAGGAATTTGACGACGAGTAGGCGTAAACAAGAAAAAGAAAAACTGGCCTTGCAAAGCCAGTTTTTTTATGGACCTATTTTCGGGTGATTTTTCGTTTAATAAACGAAACGATATGCCGTTCAAACTTATTCTCGTATATGTCTGAAATAGTAATCATTATGCCTGTTTCTTCAACGTTTCCAAAATAATGATTAGTTACTGTACCAAAAACTTTCATGGATGGGCTAATGTTCATATACGAGTTGATAAGCGGAGGTATATGCTCGCCAAGGTTCCGAATTTCTTTAGAGAGAATTTTGTAATCCTCCTTATAATTTGAACCAGTAAAAATTGTTGACATTTCCTCCCTATTCATTTCAATTTTCATTGGGGTTATGGGAGTCACTAAATTTTCTTTATCGGTGAAATACTTCTCCATAAAATAAAGTAAAAGATCCCGAGCTCTCTGGTTGTACTGTTTATACATAGTAACCTTGCCGAAGAAGTACTTTATACCTGGGTTCAAAATTACCAAAGCACCCAATCCGTCCCATAGATTATCGAGCGCATAAAGTCCCTTTGCGCGTCGTTGTGCCGATTGGTATCTTGGCTGAACGAATGAGCGGCCAAGCTCTATCATATTTGGGATATAATCCTTCTTAAATTTATCGGAGAAATTAAAGAGTGTTGTAGTAGAGAGGTGCATTTCTTCTCCTGTACCAACACAATGGTATCTGTATCCTCCAAGGATTTCCTTATCCTTTGGGTCCCATACAATTAGCTGTTTGTAAGGATTCTCAGAGCTGTCGTACTTATCGATATCCATACTTTTACCTGTCCCTCCACCTGCACTTCTGAAACTCAGTTCGCGTAAGCGACCAATTTCCCTCATTATATTTGGGGAGTCGTGGGCTGTAACAATATATAGCAGATTACCACCATTGTTGGTCTCTCTTATAAACTTGTCCGAAGTGAGTTCCTTTTCAAGTAAGGATTTATCAACGGGTTCAATTATCTGTTCCATGTTAAAAATTTTTACAAAAGTAGTATATAATTGCTGTTAATGTTCAAATTTGGTTACTGTTTGTTTAGCTGGTAAACTTTGCTTTTTACCCATGCAGCCCATTGTGTAGGTTTTTTGGTTGAGTCGAATGTGGTGTGAGGAATTGGGTCGCCGATGATTACGTGAGGTCGTTGTCCCTTCTGCTTAAACATCTCATCAACAAGATAAAGCATTTCAATGTTGACTTTTATCCGCAAAAAGTTTCTAATGCGGGCAAGGTTGTAAAAAAAGTTAGAGTTCCTTCCACTAAAAAAGACAGGCACAATTGGTCTATTGTGATTTTTGGCCTTCACAATAAAACTTTTTTTCCATTCTAAATCCTCTATTTTCCCTTTCTGCTTTCGAGAGCAAAGGCCTGCGGGGAAACTGAACACTTGCATGTTAGAAGCATAGGTTGTCTCTGTAATTCGAGCATTCTCTCTGGATTGGCTTCCGTGCTTATTTACAGGGATAAAGCAATCTTGTAGCTGTGTAACGTTCATTAGCAAATCGTTTGCAGGCACTTTAACTGTACTAAAGTTTTTGGTTATTGCATGTATTAGTATTATCCCGTCAAGCCCACCAAGCGGATGGTTTGAAGCAAAGAGATACCTCTCGTCCTTGTTCAACTTTTCCAACCCTTCAATAGTGTATGAAATATCAAGATACCTGAGAGCTTCCTCAATAAACTCTACGTTACGCAGATGACCGAAACTGTTTAGCATTTGGTTCATCTCGTCTTCATGAATAATTTTTTTAAGGTATCTGATGAGAAACCTAGGCAGCCATTTAGCAAGTTTGAGGCTTCTTTTCCTTATAATCTCCTCTATGTCAATGTGTTTTACGGGCTCGTCCATTTCGTTATGTTGTGAAGTGCAGTAAGCAATTTGATGCAAAGGTAAAAATCTATTTTAAAATGCTTAATTGCAAGTTATTGTTCATAGCTAAGTTACCATAACGTTATTAACTTTATTTATTAGTACGTTGCTTGTTCAATATCTATTTCGTTTTACCTTTGTATTTCATTGATTAAAGCCTTAATGCAAAGCGATTCCCTAATTTCCGAACTACTTCAAAAGTATAAAAGTCATCAGTCAACTGGTTTGGTAATAAACGAGTTGGAATCCCCTAAATCCGTTAGGCTTAGGCTTAAGGGATTGGCTGGCTCATCGGTTGCAATAGTAAATGCTGCTCTAAGCCAAACGTTGCAAAGGGTAACAATGGTTGTACTTAACGACAAGGAGGAGGCTGCCTATTTTTTTTCAGACTTATCGACATTACTACCAGCTGATAGTATTCATTTTTTTCCATCGTCGTATAAAAGGGCCGTTCAGTTTGAGCAAATACTCCCCGATGCGTTGATACAGCGTACCGATACGCAAAAAGCGTTGCTATCGTTAACCGCAAATAGTTCCGATTGGGCAATTATTGTAACCTACCCCGAAGCATTGGCCGAAAAGGTGGTAACTATTGACCATTTTGAGAAGAATACTATCTCAATAGCTGTTGGCGAGAGTATTTCGCAAGAGTTCCTTGTTGATTTCTTAATTAGTATTGGTTTTGAGCGAACCGATTTTGTTTACGAGCCTGGCCAGTTTTCCGTTAGGGGTGGTATAGTTGATGTGTTTTCCTTCTCGTCAGCGTTACCATATCGAATCGATTTTTTTGGTGATGAAGTTGAGTCTATTCGAACGTTTGAGGTTGATACCCAACTTTCAAGTAGGAAGTTCGATAGCGTAACCATTATCCCAAATTTGCAGACAAAAAATGAAGATTCGGTAAGGCAGGTTATAACGGAACTTCTTCCTAAAGATGCAATAGTCTGGATTCGAGACTCGGAGATTATTGTTAGCCAGATGGATACCACTTTCGAAGCAGCCGAAAATGAGCATGATTTTGCCGCAGGTGCAGCATTTGTTGAAACAATACAACAGTATGCTATTGTTGAGTTTGGTCTTAAATCACAGTTTAAGCCTCATGTTTTAATCGATTTTGAGACATCCCCTCAGCCTGCATTCCACAAAAATTTCGAGTTGTTAGCACAACACATCACTGAAAATGCAGAGAAGGGCTATACAACCTTTATACTGGCCGAGAACCCAGCGCAGCACAAAAGGCTTGAGAGTATCTTGCAGAATATTAACCCAAACGTAAAGTTTACACCAATTAATCTGGCTTTATCGCAAGGGTACATCGACCATGGCCTGGGGTGGTGTATCTATACCGACCATCAAATCTTCGATAGGTATCAAAAGTATAAGCTCAAAAATGAGCTAAGCAAGAGCGACAGTTTATCGATGAAAGAACTTGCTAGCCTTAAACCAGGCGACTATGTTGTGCATGTAGACCATGGTATTGGCATTTTTGGTGGCATGGTAAAGACTAATGTGAATGGCAATGTTCAGGAGGCAGTTAGGCTAACCTATAAGGACGGCGATATGCTGCTGGTAAATATCCATGCTCTCCATCGAATATCAAAGTATAGGGGTAGCGAGGCCGAAATGCCAAAGTTATATAAATTGGGCTCGGGGGCTTGGCAAAAGTTAAAACTGAATACAAAGCGCAAGGTAAAGGATATTGCCAAGGAGCTAATTGCCTTATATGCTAAGCGTAAATCCGAGAAAGGGTTAGCATTTTCAGCCGACACCTATCTGCAAGAGGAGCTTGAAGCCTCATTTATTTATGAGGATACTCCTGACCAGCAAAAGGCAACCCAAGCTGTAAAGGAGGACATGCAAAACACAATCCCTATGGATAGGCTGGTGTGTGGTGATGTTGGCTTCGGCAAAACCGAAATTGCCATTAGAGCAGCATTTAAAGCAGTGACCGATAGTAAACAAGTCGCAGTTTTAGTGCCAACCACAATACTTGCCCTTCAACATTACCAGACGTTTATGCAAAGACTGACCAGTTTTCCCTGTACGGTTGAGTATATTAGCCGCATGAAGAGCCCCAAAGCCCAAAAGGATATTCTAAAAAGGCTTTCAGAGGGAAAAGTTGACATTATTATAGGAACCCATGCATTGCTCCGTAGCACCGTTAAGTTTAAAGACCTTGGGTTAATGATAGTTGATGAGGAACAAAAATTTGGAGTGGCAGCCAAAGAGAAACTTAAAAACCTTAGGGTTAATGTTGATACACTTACTCTAACTGCAACTCCCATTCCTCGTACTTTACAGTTTTCGCTCATGGGGGCTCGCGATTTATCTATTATCAATACTCCGCCGCCAAACCGTCATCCCATTGCTACGGAACTGCACACGTTTAATACCGAGATTATTAAAGAGGCCATTGAGTATGAAGTAAACCGTGGAGGACAAGTTTTCTTTGTACACAACAGAGTGCAGAATATTGCAGAGGTTCAGCAAATGATTTTAAAGCTCTGCAATCACGTAACGGCAACCATTGCCCATGGGCAAATGGAGTCTGCTAAACTTGAGAAAACAATGCTTGACTTTATTTCAGGCGATTACGATGTGCTTGTTTCAACTACAATTATTGAATCGGGGCTCGATATACCAAATGCCAATACAATTATTATTAACAATGCCCATATGTTTGGGCTAAGCGATTTGCATCAGCTAAGGGGTAGGGTAGGGCGTTCAAACAAAAAGGCTTTTTGTTATCTGTTGGCTCCACCGCTTGAGGGGCTTACGCCAGAGGCACGTCGGAGGTTAAAGGCAATTGAGGAGTTCTCAGAACTTGGTAGTGGGTTTAGCATTGCCATGCAGGACCTCGATATTCGGGGTGCTGGAAATATGCTTGGAGCTGAGCAAAGCGGTTTTATTGCCGATATTGGGTTTGAAACCTATCACAAAATCCTTGATGAGGCCATGCAGGAGCTTCGCGACGAGGAGTTTACAGAGGTGCTTACCGATGGAGAACAGCCAAAACCCAACGAATGGAAACCTAGCAATGTTGATTGTCATGTTGAGACCGATTTTGAATTGCTTTTCCCCGACTCATACGTAAGCAGTGTCCCTGAGCGAATGCGACTTTATCGAGAGCTTGATAGCATTATGCTGCCCCAGGAGTTGGATACTTTTGAGGCAAAACTGAAGGATAGGTTTGGAGAGTTGCCTATTCAAGCCGAAGAACTGCTAAGCGTAGTAGAGCTAAGGTGGATGGCCCAGTCTTTAGGAATTGAGAAGATTATTATTAGGAATCAGCAGTTTATAGGTTACTTTATAGCCAACCAAATCTCTGCGTTCTACAGATCGAGTACCTTTGCCAATATTATCAGCTTTATTCAGCATAATCCTAAAAAATTTCAGCTAAAAGAGCAACGCAACAAGTTGACACTGTTAGCTAAGGGTGTGAAAAATATGGATGATGCACTGGTACTGATAAAATATTTATATGAATCTACCCGTTAAAAATATTTGTAAATATATCTTTGCGTGATATGAAAAAAAATGTCCAACCATGCAATTTAGTTATTGATGTAGGGAATACCCTTACAAAGGTTGCCATTTTTTGTAATGATGATTTAATCTTTACTGAGCGCTATCCTAAGATTACTTCCCAACTTGTTGCTGAGGTAACAAAGAACTTTAATATAGCAAGAGCCATTGTATCATCTGTTGGGGAATTGCCTCTAGGCTTTGAAAGTTTTTTTTCCAACAAAATTAATATACTACATTTTAGTTCTGAAGTTAGCATTCCCCTTAAAAATCGTTATAAAACACCCGCAACACTAGGTACAGATCGATTGGCCTTGGCAGTTGCTGCAAGCTCAATTTACCCTAATAGCAATTTGCTGATAATTGATAGCGGTTCGGCGATTACCTATGATATAGTTACTGAGCATGGCGAGTATATTGGAGGAGCAATATCTCCAGGGATTGAAATGCGCTTTAAAGCACTCAATGCCTATACAGTCAAGTTACCTCTTTTGGCAATCGATAATAATTTCCCATTGATTGGCACTACCACAAAAGAGTCAATGCTATCAGGGGTTTTGAACGGTGCTTTAAATGAGGTGGATGGGTATATTCAAGATGTATCTAAGGATTATTCTACACTAAAAGTTGTTTTTACTGGAGGTAATGCAAATTTTTTTGATAAAAAATTAAAAAACACCATCTTTGTACATCCTAATCTTTTGATTTTTGGACTTAACCGAATTCTAAACTATAATGAATAATCGCAAAGTACTACTTTTAACATTAGCCCTGTGGACTTTTTCCTTTGTTTCTTTTTCACAGAGTCTAACAACCAATTCACCCTATTCACGTTATGGTTTAGGAGAGATTCGTACTCAGGGTTATGCCAATACAAAAGCTATGGGAGGGATTTCACAAGGGATTAGGCAAGGAACATGGATAAACTATTTAAATCCAGCCTCCTATACCTCACAGGATAGCATGTCGTTTATTTTCGATTTTGGTGTTGAAGGATCTACCGTAAATTATCGTTCAGGCGATCAGAGTAACTACAATTCTACAGGTAATTTGCACCATATAGCAATGCAATTCCCTATAACCAAATGGATGGGCGCTAGTGCAGGAATACAACCATACAGCAATGTTGGGTATAGAATAAAGTATACAGAGATGGATCCTTACTTGCTTAGTTCAATAGGGCCAATCAAATACTACCATAACGGCAGTGGCGGTATCACCCAGTTTTACTTGGGTGCTGCAGTAGAGCCATTTAAAAATTTCTCCGTTGGCGTAAACATGTCCTATTTCTTTGGCGCAATGGACTATAAAACAGAAACGGTGTTTCCCGAGTACACAGCTTATGTGGGTTTTGAGGAGTTAAAAAGCGTTGTTGTACGTGATATCGCTTTTAGCATAGGGGCACAGTATACCATGTTTTTTGGGAAAGACAATGATTATAAGGTAATAATTGGTGGTACACTTGATAATGAATCCTCCCTAGATGCGAGGTATATAAGGTTTAGTTCGAGTTCTATCGACACGATTTCTTACGACGAGAATCCTAATAGTTCAATTGAGCTTCCAAGCAATTACGCAGCAGGTTTTACCGTCTCCTATAGAAATAAGTTTATGCTAGGGGCAGAGTATTCATTCCAAGACTGGACAAAGGCAAAGTTTTTGGATGCAAACGACCTATTCTCTGCTTCCCAATCAATTCGAGTTGGGATGCAATATACTCCAAACCTATTCGATTTAAGAAGTTATCTTAAAAGGGTAACCTATAGAGCGGGTTTTTACCACACCAATACTTTCTTGAAACTAGGTGTCAATCAGATAAAAGATTATGGCATAACATTTGGAGTAGGATTACCACTCCGCAGAAGTAGATCAAGTTTCAATGTTTCGTTTGAATTGGGAAGGAAAGGAACGCTTAATAATGGATTAGTACAGGAGAATTACGGAATTATTAACTTCGGTTTTACGTTTTACGATTTTTGGTTTTTAAAACAAAAAATTAACTAGTAGAAAAGTCAACTAAAATTATCAATAATGAAAACTTCACTCAAACAGAGTATCCTACTTACGGCAATAATGCTAATGTTTACTTTAAATGTTTCAGCCCAAAATTATCTACAGAATCCAAAGTATGGTGTAGATGAAGAGGCTCGTAAGGAGTGCGCAACTAATCTTTCGCTATATCGGGAGCAATACAATCACCGCAACTATGATGTGGCTAAACCTTACTGGCAAAAAGTGTTAACTACTTGCCCAGCAGCATCCCAAAACTCATATATACATGGGGTTAGAATGATGAAGGTTTGGATTGAGGCAGAGCAGAATCCAATACGAAGAATAGAATTGGTTGATTCGCTGATGATGATCTACGATATGCGTATTCAATACTTTAATAGAAAGGGCACGCTCCTCGGACAAAAAGGAATGGACTTAGCAAGTTTGGCTTCTGATAGGTACGAAGAGGCTTATCAGTTTCTTAAAGAATCTGTTGAAATAGAGGAGGATGCATCTGATGCTCCAGTTCTTTATACCTTGATGGCCATTACTAAGACCATGTACGACAACAAAAAATTATCGGCAGAGAATGTTATCGAGATTTATTCTATAATTGCTGATTATATTGATATACAGGTGGCTAGTAAGCCTGATGATGCAGTTCTTATTCAAGTAAAGGAGAATGTTGATGCAATTTTCTCAGGTGCAGGTGTAGCGAATTGTGAAAATCTGACCCAAATTTTTGAACAGAGAGTTGAGAAAAGTCCTGACGATGTTGAACTTTTAAAGAAAACTTATAATCTGCTAAATGCAAACCGTTGTCAAGACAAAGATTTTTATAGAAATACAGCGGAGAAACTATTTGCAAATGATCCTTCTGCAAGTTTAGCCTACGAATTGGCAAAAATATTTAGTGGATTGAATAACTATGGCAAAGCTGAGTCTTATTTTAAAAAAGCCGTTGAACTTGAGAACGATACTCTTCGTAAGTCGATTTATCTTGTTGAATATGCAGGTGTAGTGTTTAATAATTTAAAGAGACCACAAGAAGCACGCTCGCTAGCACTGCGCTCACTTGCTATAAATCCCAATATGGGATATGCATACATTGTTATTGGTCACATTTATGCAGCAGAAAAGAGCAGTTTTAGCGATGAGTTTCAGAAAAAAACTGTGTACTGGGCAGCAGTTGACAAGTTTATAAAAGCAAAGCAAACTGACCCAACCCTAGAGGGCGATTGCAACAGGTATATTGAAGCATACTCGCAGTATTTTCCTGCTCAAAACGATATCTTTTTTCAAGACTTGAATTTAGGCGACAGGTATACCGTTGGTGGCTGGATTAATGAGGTTACAACTGTTAGAGCACGCCCATAATTGGTTTTTGTAAGCATTGACTTCATTAAGCAAATACAAACATTATTTAGTATTAGTCCCTGCCTTGGCAGGGACTTTATTGTTTTGCTCATGTAAAACTAACCTCGAAAAGGTTCAGGAGCTTACAGAGTGGGAGAATGTGCCAGGGGTAATAGCCTATAATTTTGAGATTTTATACACAGAGAATGGAAAGACTAAGGTAAAAGTATTAGCACCTGAATCACGCTATTATCAGTTTGCCAAAGAACCCTACAATGAGTTTCCTCAGGGTATAACGGTTTACAATTACAACGATTCTCTTGAGGTAATGTCGACGCTAACGGCTAACTATGCAATTTTTTATGATGAGAAGAAACTTTGGAATGCCCGATATGACGTAGTGGCCATGAACGCTAAGGGGCAGGTGCTAAATACTGAACAACTTTTTTGGGATCAGAATACAAAAAGGATCTACTCTCACGATATGGTGAAAATTACAGATGGTGATGATGTGCTTTTTGGGGAAGGTATGGAGTCGGACGAAGCATTTGACGATTGGGAAATTCTTAAACCTAGTGGAAGCATGTACGTTAAAGAGGAGTAAGAAGTTAATCGAAGGTTTGGTGTTTTTAAAATAGCTATATTTATACTTAAAATAAATCTGAAAGGGTATGAGCAAGTTAGCAGTTGTAATGGAGGTTATTTGGATTATTTTAGCCTTAATATGTATCGGATTTGGGGTTTATTCAACATTAAAAGTGGGATTTAGTCAGAGTTATATGTTCTTTATCCTTTCTGTAGTTGCTGTTCTTATGTTTGTGCTTAGGCGGCATAAGCGAAAACAGTTAACATCAAACCAAAACTCTTAATAAGTAAATGGGCTATAACCCGACAATAATAGGATTATCAATTCTTTTTTCGGCACTTTTCTCAGGAATGGAGATAGCCTTTGTTTCCGCAAACAAGTTACGCATTGAGATTGACCGAAAGCAGGGCACCTTTGCCTCGCGAATTGTAAGCATCTTCACCCGAAACCCTAGTCAGTACATAGCCACAATGCTTGTTGGAAATAGCATTGCACTGGTTGTATATGGTATCGAAATGGCTAAAATGCTTGGAACTTTTCTTGAGCCACACATTTCGGGTGGAATAGTTTTATTATTAGTGCAAACCATTATTAGTACTGCCATAATACTTGTTACGGCTGAGTTTTTGCCCAAGTCACTTTTTAGAGTTCATCCCAATGTCTTTCTAAATTTTCTAGCGCTACCAGTGCTTTTTTTCTACGTGATTTTGTATCCAATTAGCAAGTTTTCCACATGGTTATCGGTAGGCATTATTAAACATGTTTTAAGACAAGAAATATCAATTGGCAATCAGCAGCAGATATTTGGGAAAGTTGACCTTGATAATTTTGTTGGCGAAGCCCATGTTACCGAGGGCGAGGACGCAAACCATGAGCATGATATAAAAATGTTTCAGAATGCACTTGACTTTAGCGAGATTAAGGTTCGAATGTGCATGATCCCTCGAATAGATATTGAGGCTATTAGTGTTAATAGTAGTATACAGGAGTTGAAAGAGAAGTTTATAAGGACTAATTACTCAAGAATTCCTGTTTACGAGAAAAGTATCGATAACATTACGGGTTACATAAACAGTAAAGATTTATTTAAAAAGCCCCAAAGCATTAAATCAAAGCTCATAAAAATCGATTTTGTACCCGAAACAATGCTAGCTCATAAACTCCTAACATCTTTTATAAAGGAGCAGCATAGCATTGCTGTTGTGGTTGATGAGTTTGGAGGAACCGCAGGATTGGTTACCATCGAAGATATTATTGAGGAGATTATTGGAGAGATAGATGATGAGCATGACCAAGATGATTTTGTTGAAAAACAGCTTACCGAGAACGAGTATATACTATCAGGTAGGCTTGAGGTTGACTATCTAAACGAGAAATACAAATTAAATATTCCCGAATCGGAGGAGTATGATACCATTGCAGGATTTATAATCAACAAATTCCAAAATATACCAAAGCCAGAAGAGGTTATTGATATTGATAACTTTAGGATTAAGGTAGCTAAAATGGACGGAACTCGCATAGACCTTTTACACCTCACCATCCTTTCTAAAGAAGATAGATAAACCACAGTTATCCTCAGCAAACATGCGTGTACAGTCATGTAGAGTGTTCAATTCTCTTATATTTTTTTAATTTATGCTTAAAAAGTATGCTAAGACTTTATGCTGAGCACTAAAATAGCTATATTCGTAGCCTTAAAAACATGGAAATATTGAACTAATATTAATTTTAAATGGCAACACTAGAGAAACTTAGAAATCGCGCAGGAACGCTAGTTGCAGTGGTTATCGGACTGGCATTATTAGCTTTTATTCTTGGCGATTTATTCGGATCGGGAGGTTCACTCTTTACTCGTAATCAGTTTGAGATTGCAGAGATAGATGGTAATTCGATACCCTACCAAAATTACCAGGAGCGCGTTGATTACTTAACAGAGCTAAACAAGGCTTCGCGAAGACAATCAGCACTTGATGAACAAACCATGGAAAGTATTAGAGAAGAGGTTTGGAATGAGATGGTACGGGAACATGTACTTGGTGATAAATACAAAAGTCTTGGCATTGCTGTTTCAACTGAAGAACTATTTGACCTGGTTCAAGGTAGAAATATACATCCCATAATTAGGCAAGAGTTTGGAGACAGGCAAACAGGTGAGGTTGATCCTACTATGGTTGTTCAGTTTCTTAAGAATATGGAGGCCGATCCATCGGGATTACAAAAACAGGTTTGGCTTTATCTTGAGTCATTAATAATTCGCGACAGGCTTTTTACCAAGTACAATAATTTAGTAGGTAAAGGACTTGCAGTTACAAACTTACAAGCACAGCAGTCGTTGGAGAGCAGAAGCAAAAGGGTTGACTTTAGCTATCTGGTTGGCAGGTACTCAACAATTAACGATTCAACTATTACCGTTTCTGACAGTGAGATTAAATCGTATTATAACAAGCATAAAAACGAGTTTGAGCAGCAGGCTGCCAGAGATGTTGAATATGTGGTTTTTCCCATAAACCCGTCACAAGACGATTATGTTGCTGCAGAGAAATGGATCAATGAGATTAAGAATGATTTTGTAACTGCAGTGGATCCTGTTCAGTTTACAAATTTAAATTCCGATATTCCTTTTGATGACTCTTTCTTCAAAAAGGGAGAATTCCCAAATGAAAAGATTGACCAATGGGCGTTTAGTGCTAATGTTGGCGATACCCTTGGCCCAATTTTTAATGATAATTCTTACAAAATAGCTTATTTGGTACAGATTGCACAGCTACCTGATTCTGTTAAGGCCCGCCACATTTTGATTGGCCCTGAGGGTAATACGCAAGAAGACTATAATGATGCAAAGGCAAAATCCGATAGTCTTTTGGCTGTGGCTAAACGTAATCGCAATTTTGCAGAGCTTGCCGAGGAGCATTCCCAAGATCCAGGTTCAGCCTCTAATGGTGGTGATTTGGGATGGTTCAATGACGGGGCGATGGTTAAACCTTTTAACGATGCTTGTTTTGAAGGTAAAAAAGGCGACATAGTACTTGTTGAGTCACAGTTCGGGTTTCACATTATCGAAATTCTCGATAAAGGTGTACCAGCTAAAAAAGTTCAGATTGCTGTACTCGAAAGAGACGTTGTTCCTAGCACAAGAACCTATCAAGCTATTTACCAGAAAGCCAGTGAATTTGCGGGATTACATAACACCTACGATAAGTTTATTGATGCTGTTCAAGAGCAGAAATTGGCTAAACGACTTGCCTCAAACCTGAAAGAGGCTGATAGGAGTATAGCAGGGCTAGAGAGCCCAAGGGAGATGATTCGATGGGCATATAAGTCAAAAGCAAAAGAGGTTTCACCCGTATTTGAATTTGGCGACAACTTTATTGTAGCTACCTTAAAATCAGTTAAAGAGCAAGGTGTTGCTCCTATTGAACAAGTTAAAGATCAGATAAGAGCTGAGGTAATAAAGGATAAAAAGGCCGAAATACTTTTACAGGACTTTAGTTCAGCAAAGGATAATTCAGCATCAATTGATGATATTTCAGTAAAACTTTCACTTCCAGTTCAAAATGCAACCCGTATCTCATTTGCTTCATTTTCGTTGCCTTCCGTTGGGTTTGAACCTGCGGTCATTGCAGCAGCAGTTGGTGCATCAGAGGGTGATATTGCAGGCCCCATTAAGGGGAATTCAGGCGTTTATCTGCTATCGGTTACTGCCGTAAATATTGATGAAGGTGATATTGACTCAGAGAAACAACGTTTGGTTGGTCAGTATAACTCTCGTTCATTTCGTGAGACTTACGAAGCAGTTAAGGAAGGTGCAATGATTAAGGACAGGCGTTCAAAATTTTTCTAGCAACAAAATAGCTGTATTTTATAAAGAATAAATGAAGGGCTGCTTTAGCAGCCCTTTATTCATTATAAGCAATTAGTACAACAAAATGCAGCAAATATTGTTATAAAACATTAAAGTGTGTTACCTTTAAAGCGCTCTATTAGTACCATAAAACCTAAAAATTAAGATAACCATGAGAATTAAAAAGATATTTTGGCTGCTGTTTGCTTCTGTTTTATTGGTCTCATGCTGGGATGCTGATGACTATAAGGACTTTGGTATGGAGCCAACATCGCAATCATGGGCTTTACCAGTCCTAAACTCTACTATAACTTTTAAAGATATTGTAGAGAGAGGCGGTTCAAACTCCCTGGTTGAGGAAGACCCTCCTTCGGGAGTGTTTTTTATGGCATTTCGCGATACGCTTGATTTTACAAAAGCAACAGAGGAGTTCCAACTTGTGGGTACTACTTTTCCCTTAACAATCAGTGAACCTTTAGCTCCAGGTTTTGGGGAAATTAGCATTCAAAAGGATCTAACCCAAGCATATCAAATTGTAACTGGTGCGGAAATTAGACTAATTGATTTTATTTCGGGTACAATGTCACTAGAAATGCAAAATAACTACCATCATCGAGTTTACGGTACATTAACGATTACCTCCCTAAAAACAGACGAGATGGCTTATACCAGAAATTTCGACTTGCAGGTATTCTCCAGCAACATTAGCGATACTCGTCCGCTGGATAATTATACGCTATTGCTTCACGATGAGGGTGGCGATACCTATAATACTTTTATGGTAACCCTTGATCTGACGATAAAAGAAAACCTTTCTTCCTCAAATTATTCAGGAAACCTAGATCTTAATATTAATTTCAATGACCCCGATTATGAACTTATTCAAGGGAAGGTTAACGAAACATTAAGTATATCCGATCAGACCTATCAGATAAGCGCATTTAATTCAACTGTTTTTGCAGATCAGCACTTTGCTCAGCCTCAAATTAACTTTAAGTTTGAGAACAGTTATGGACTTCCCATAGGCATTGATTTTACCCGTTTTGAGGTTTGTAGTAATAACAATGTTCCGTTTGAAATTTCGAATGAAGGTATGTTAGGTTCAGGTGATCTAGATCTCTCAGGAATTAATATGATTAATTTTCTTCAGGATTACTCCGAAGACGTTGCGATAACCGAACTAGAACTTACTAAGGACAACTCAAACATCGAAAATGCATTTGATGATGCCCCAAGCAAGTTAAACTTTGGTGCTGATTTTACTCTTGGTGATGCTAGCCATAACCGTTTTATTAAGCGCAACAGTAAGGTGTCATTTGTTTCTGAATTGCTCCTTCCCCTATATGGGTGGGCTAAAACGCATCAAATTGGCGATACCTTAATGGATATGGAGTGGCCAGATATTAAGAGTGATTATGATTTCATTAATGATGCCTACTCGATTACCCTAAAGTTCAAGGTCACCAATGAGCTGCCTTTAGATATATTTTTACAGATGGAAACGCTGAAAGATTTGGGAGGCGTGCTTCAGCCCAATTATTATTTCTTTGTAAATGAGCAAACAGGTCAGCCAGAAGAGGCAGAACTGGCTAAAAGTGCGATTTTGGATGCAGATGGTGAGTTTGTAAGCTCAACAACGGCTTATACAACAATTATTCTTACCAAGCAGGAATATGAACAGATCGTTGATTCGGATCATCTGGTTTTGCTATATCGTTTGGTAACAGGAGGTGGTGAAGAGGCAAATGTTAAAATACTCTCAACAAATCATCTTCAGGTACAGATGAGTATGCTTGTGTCAGGAACAATAGAGTTTTAATTTTGAAAATTTTAAATCGTGAAAAGATTATTACTACTCATAGCCATTGCATTATCAACATTTAGCCTTAAGGCTCAATCGGAACTTACGCTGCCGTTTTTTGATGATGTTTTTCAGTCGAGCTACCTAAAACCAACCGTTAGACCCGAGCATACGATAAGCATTGGTCTCCCCGGTATTTCTTCAGTATATTTTCAAGGGATACACAACGGTTTTGTCCCAAATTCAGTGGTCAGTAAAGTAAATGGAAAGTATTTGCTTAGTCCTTCTAAAATACTTGGCCAAATATCGGACAAGAATATGCTATTTGCCAATGCTGATATTGACCTTTTTCATTTTAGAATAAAGGTTTACAATTGGGATTATTGGTTTGGCGTTAGGCAAAGGCATAGTTTATCATTTTTTTATCCCAAAGATTTAATGAGTTTGGCTATCCGAGGTAATGGCTATTTTATAGGGAAAACGCTAGACTTTGGTCACCTTGGATTGAATGCAAACCTGCATAGGGAGTACACCTTTAGTATGGCAGCCGAGTTTAACAGTTGGGTGTTTGGAGGTAGGGTAAGCCTGCTACAAGGCCTGTCCAGTTTATACTTAAAGCCGCAGATGCTTGATGTGTACATAGAGGAGGATATGTATGCCCACGTTTTTGATTCAGATGCAACATTATACAGTGCGGGTATCCCACTAAATGAAGATGGGATGCCCAACGGAGACCTTTTTTCGAATAGCCAATGGTTCAGAAATTATTTAACCCGCTTCCGTAATCCAGGGGCATCATTTGCACTTGGTGTAACCTATAAGTATGATCAGCGAACCTCGTTTAGTTTTTCTGTAAGCGATCTTGGCTTCATTCACTGGAGCGATAGCACAATGAACTATAAGGTCAAAGGAGATTCTCCATTCCAGGGAATTGATGCTTTAGGCGATTTCCTGTACGGAGATGACGTTGATCTTGATTCAACGCTTAATGCTTTCCGAAGTAATTTTGATGATGATGAGTTTGAGCAGGCCTACACAACTTGGCTGTCTCCAAAATTTTATCTGTCTGCAAACTATCAGTTGGCCAGCCAGACAAATGTAGGTTTTCAATTCTATGGCATTGTCAACAGACGTTTTTATCCAGCCTTCTCGTTGGGTATAACACAGGGAGTTGGCAGGGCATTCAGTGTTGCGCTTACAGGCTCATTTAACCAGCGCACAATAACCAATATTGGATTTGGGTTGATGGTTAAACCAGGACCATTCCAAATTTATGTATTAGCCGACAACTATTTCACTCCGCTTGTAAATCCGCTTACATTTACTAATCTAAACTTTCGACTTGGTGTTAACCTAGTTTTCGGTAGAGTTAAAACGGCTAAATATTTGCCCTATAGGTAAAATTTAATTCTTTTACTTTGATTCAACAAACTATTGATATGAAACGAGCCATGAGAAATGTTCCTCACAAAGGGAAGATGAATAATTTGGCGAGTACCTTGTGGCAATTCAAAAATAAACTATAAATACATGAAAAGGATACATAGATTACCACTGTTTGTTATAGCCCTTTTACTTGGTTTATCCGTGGGGAGTGCGCAAACATCATTTGAACCGCAAAATCTTAGGGCAATAAACACTGAGTATTCTGAGATAAACCCAGTGATTTCACGCGATGGAGAAACGCTTTTTTTCTGTAGAGTAAATCATCCCGAGAACCGATTGGGTGAGGAGAATAGTCAGGATATTTGGTTTTCAACATTGCAAGAAGACGGGACATGGGGTAATGCTATTCGTTTATCGAATGAGGTAAACATTGGGCGCTATAACGCAATTCTATCTGCTTTAGACGATGGTAGGTCATATCTCATTCTTGGTCATTACAATAAAAACGGTACTCGTTGGCTAACATCTGGTTTCTCTGTTATTGAGAAGCAGAATCCTTACCAGTGGGGGAAACCTACTCCGATTAAGGTAAAGGCTCTAAAAAGGATGAATAAGGGTAAGGTAGTGAACGCATACATGTCGCCCGATAGGAAGCAATTGTTTATGGCATTCACAAAATCTCCTAATGGCAAACGACTTTCGCTATACGTATCTACCCATTTAAAGGAAAATGTTTATACCAAACCAAAATTGCTTAAGTATGGGTCAAAAAAGACAGCTAAGGCAAAGAGCATGGAATCGCCTTATTTATCAGCAGATAAAAATCGTATCTATTTTAGTGCTGATTATGGTAATGAGCATGAGAATTTGGATATATTTTATGCCGATAGAGTTGACGATACCTACCAAAATTGGTCGGAACCAGTTAGGGTAACCGATACAATAAATACCCCAAACTGGGATTCATATTTTAAAAAGGATGCAAACGAGAACTGGGCATACTATAGTTCAATAACAAATTCGGTTGGGAAATCGGATATTTTTAGTATAAAAATTTTCGAAGACTTCCCGTTCCTAAAGTTATCGGGTTTGGTGCTTAATCAAGCCAATCAAAAACCTATGCTTGGGAAAACTGGATGTAAAATCCTAGTGAATGATGAGGAATCGTTGGAGATGAAGATTAATACAGACTCTGCCTCCTATGAGATTCTTCTTCCGCTGGGAGTGAAGTACACCCTTTTACCCCAGATGGAGAATTGGAATGGTATTTCAACCGAAATTGATCTTACCGCTGTACGCGAATATACTGAAGATAGTATTAACCTTTATGTTACGTCAGTTCCATGGATTCAGCTGCAAGGCTTGTTACTCGACAACAATTCGTTAACTCCCATTACGCCTGAAGCACAGGCTAAGCTGCTAATTAATAATCAAGTGGTAGACAGTGTTCAGTTTGATCCGGCTACAGGAGCATACTCCGTAAACCTTTCGTTTGGGGAAACGTACAATTTGGGGGTTGTAGCCAAAAACTATAAGACATTGGATAATAAGGTTGATTTAACTGGTTACGAGGAATTTGTTGTTGTTAATCAGGATATATTTGCCGAGCGAGAAGATGCCAATATGGTTTCACTGAGCGGAAAAATTATCAATACAAAAACTGGTAAACAGTTAGAGGAAGGATTTGATGTTAAAATGCGCGTAAATAATGTTGAGTCCAGAGCCTTTACCTATGACGAGAAGAATGCAACATATGCTCTTAAGTTACCCATTGGTAATAACTATGATTTAACTCCAAGTGTAATAAACTTTTACAATAGGTTTGAGGCAGTTGATTTAACTTCGGCCGCACCCTTAAGTAAGATAGTTCGTAATTTCTATGTAACTCCAATTGAGGTAGGGCAGTCGGTTGATATTGAAAATATCTACTTTGAAACGGGTAAGGCTGCGCTTAAATCCGAATCTTTCCGTTCGTTAAATGCACTAGTCCAGTTCTTAAATGAGTATCCCAATGTTAAGGTTGAGATTGGAGGACATACCGATAATGTAGGTTCTGCAGTTATTAATACGCGCATTTCGACGGAGCGGGCACTCTCCGTTGCTGAGTATGTAATTGCACAAGGTATTTCATCACATAGGGTGATATCAAAGGGTTACGCGTTTTCTAAACCTAAGGCTAGCAACAGAACCGCCGAGGGTAGAGCCCAAAACCGTAGGGTTGACTTTACCATTATTGGAATTTAACCTTTTATAGTGCAATTAATCATAGTTGGCAGGGTGTGTATACACACCCTGCCATTTCTATTCCAATCAATTTGAACAATGAAACAAAAGAGTAGTAAGCTAAAAAAACATGAGGAGATATTTAATAGCGCATCGCATGGAGTAGGGGTTCTTATTGCCATTGCGTGCACAGCTATTATTGTAACTCGTGCCGCATTATATGGCGATGTGTGGCATATTGTGAGTTTTAGCATTTTTGGTGCAGGGATGATTACTCTATACATTGCATCAACGCTTTTTCATGGCACCAAAAATCTGCGTCGTAAGCATCGGCTAAATACCTTCGACCATTCGATGATATATGTTTTAATTGCTGCTACGTATACACCATTAACGCTAGTGTCAATTAGGGGACCTTTGGGTTGGGTTTTGTTTGGTATTGTGTGGGGTTTAGCCCTAGCGGGTATTATTTTTAAGACTTGGTTCTATACTTCAAAATTAAGGGTTCTTTCTACGGCTTTTTATGCGGGAATGGGTTTTATGTTTTTAATGGCAATTGGTCCCATTGTCCGTAATTTACCAACCATTTCACTTGTTTTTCTTCTCTGCGGGGTGTGCGCCTATTCGATAGGTATTTTCTTTTATATTAGGCGTGATATATCTTTTGGTCATGGTGTTTTTCACCTATTTGTACTTGCAGGTAGTATTTGCCACTTTTTTACTATGGTTTTTTTGGTGTAGCGCTAAAGCCCTGCCAGTATAGTTTTTACCTTGTCAGCAATGGTTTTGCCCTCGGCCTTTCCTGCTAATGTTTTTGAGGCAACTCCCATCACCTTTCCCATATCGGAGGAGCCCTTGGCGCCAACCGATTCAATAATCTTAACTACCTCAGCAGTAAGTTCATCGTCGCTCATCATTTTTGGGAGGAACACCTCAATAATCGAAGCCTCGGCCAATTCACTTGCGGCCAGTTCGGGTCTGTTCTGCTGCTTGTAAATCTCGGCAGAATCCTTCCGTTGCTTAACCTGCTTTTGCAGAAGTTTTAGTTCAGCTTCGGGAGGTATGGTTGCACTTGCTCCCTTCTCGGTTTTGGCCAGCAGAATTGCGCTTTTTACCGCCCTAAGCGCTTCGAGCCTAACCTTATCCTTGGCAAGCATGGCGGTTTTTATCTCTTGGTTTATGCGATCTTCGAGTGACATGTTTTTGCGGCTTTAGTTTGTTACTTAAATTCGTATTAGTCTACATTATCGTGTAGGTATGCATTATCGTTTCGTAGGTAAATATCGCCCTCCTCTTGGTTTAGCGTGTACCGCGAGACATTCTTTTTATCCGAGAAATTCTCTTCCTCAATCTTTATATTCTTCCTTTTGTAGGCAGGTATCTTCTCCATCTTATCAAAAATATCCTTTGATGGAATAGGGGTGGGTTCCGACCTTGAAATTCTGTTCCCGCTTGTTGGCTCATCCTTTGGGCTTGACTTAGCAGTTGAAACCTCAAACTCTAACTCTTTATCTATTGAACCCGTTTGCGAAGTTTCGAGAAAAGAATCATCCTTGGTAAGGTCAAATTCAATGGTTCTCTGCCATTTTTCTGCTTCAATTCTACCTCTTTTTGGAGGAGCAGCTGCGGGTTTTTCCTTTACCTCAATTATTGGTTGTTTAACCTCCCTGTTGGTTGACTTTTCGCCATCAAGGTGGATAATGTCAACCTTCCTCTTTCGGGCATAAAGTTCGGGTATGCTGTTGGTATTGAATCCGGTTGCAATAATGGTAACATTTAGATTATCCTCAAGCTTCTCATCCGTACCATTACCCCATATTAAATCGGCATCCTCACCCGCAGCGGACTGAATAAAATCGGTAATTTGGCCAACCTCGTCCATGGTAATTTCATGGGAGCCCGAGGTTATGTTTAACAGGATATTTCGAGCGCCAGCAATATCGTAGTTGTTAAGTAATGGCGACGATAACGCTTTTTGAACCGCTGTAAGGGCTCTGTCCTCACCCGATGCCATTGCCGACCCCATAATGGCCACTCCGCTATTTGACATTACGGTTTCTACATCCGCAAAGTCAACGTTGATATAACCATGTACGGTAATTATCTCTGCAATACCTTTTGCTGCTATTGCCAGAACATTGTCGGCACGAGCAAATGCTTCGGAAAGTTTTAGGTCGCCAAAAATCTCCCTTATTTTTTCGTTGTTAATTACCAGAAGCGAGTCTACATGTTTTTCAAGTTCTTCAATGCCCTCAACGGCTTGTTCAATTCGTCTTTTGCCCTCGTTTTTAAAAGGAATGGTTACTATTCCAACGGTAAGCAAGCCTAGTTCCTTTGCTGCTTTGGCAATTACTGGAGCGGCACCTGTTCCAGTTCCGCCACCCATTCCTGCAGTTATAAAAACCATTTTTGTTCCGTCGTTTAGTACGTTAATAACGTCTTGGATATTTTCAATGGCAGCTTGCTTCCCAATTTCTGGTTTGTTACCTGCACCTCTTCCCTCGGTTAACGACGAACCGAGTTGAATCTTTATACTTACAGGACTATTCTCTAGCGCTTGGCCATCGGTGTTGCAAATCACAAAATCAACATCTTTAATTCCCTGTTCATACATGTGGTTTATAGCGTTACCACCACCACCACCAACCCCAATTACCTTAATAATTGATTTGCTTGTAGTGGGTAGGTCGAATGGAATTATCTCTTCAGTCATGGCGATTTGTATTTTGTGTAGTAACTTAATTCTATTGATATTGTTTATTTTTCCTTGCCTGATTTACATTTCTGAATCGTTTTCTTCAAAAATCTCAGTGAATTTGCGTTTAAAGAGTTCTAGTAAATTATTCTTTTTAATCTCTTTGGATTTTTGTTTATCATCGGTTGTATTCTCGGAGTCGGTTTCAGATTCCACTGCTTCTTTGTGAAGCCTATTGTACGACTCAATGTATTCGAAACCTTTAATTACTAGGCCAATTCCGGTTGAGTATGCTGGTGAGTTAATCTCATCGGATGAATCAGCAGCAAGATGCTCATTGGGGTAGCCAATGCGAACATCGAAACCAGTTTTGAATTTTACCAGCTGCGAAAGATGACGGAGAAGTGAACCGCCTCCAGTTAGTACAATACCTGCGCTTAGTTTGTCGGCATAGCCAGAGTTTTCTACCTCGAAGACAATATAGCTAATAATCTCCTCCATACGGCTTTGGATAATGTATGCGAGGCTTTTAAACGAAATCTCTTTGGGCTCACGGCCACTTATACCAGGTATTGTAACAATCTTATCCTCAGGGGCAATGTCGCCTAGCGCTGACCCAAATTGTACTTTTAGTTGTTCGGCTTGTCGTAAAAGTATTGAGCAACCCTCCTTTATGTCGTTGGTTATTACATTGCCACCAAAAGGTATAACGGCTGTGTGACGAACAATGCCATCGAAAAATATGGCTATATCTGTTGTTCCGCCACCAACATCAACAAGAACTACACCTGCTTCTTTTTCGTCGTCTGTTAGGACTGCCTCAGCCGATGCCAATGGTTCGAGTATAAGGTCGTTCACCACTAAATCGACCCGATTGGCACATTTTGAAATATTTTTTGCCGATGCAGTTTGCCCAATTACTATGTGGAAGTTAGCTTCAAGCCTTTTGCCCGCCATACCCACCGGATTTTTTATCCCTCCCTCGTTATCTACAATAAAACTTTGGGGCAATACGTGTAGAATCTCTTCACCAACTTCTACCGGAATTTTGTAGGTGTCTTCAATTAGGTCGTTAACATTATCAATGGTAATAATGTCCTGGTCAGCATTTAGACTTATGACATTACGATTTCTGACACTTCGAATATGCTGCCCGGCAATGCCCACAAAGATATTGCTGAAGATAATGCCCGATTTTAGCTGAACATCCTCAACGGTTTGCTGAATGGCCGCAACAGTCTCTTCGATGTTGAGCACTATTCCACGCTTAATTCCTGTTGATGAAGTTTTGCTGTGGGCAACAATTTGCAATTTCTTATTGCTATTTTTCTTGCCAATTAGCGTTACAATTTTTGTTGTTCCAAGGTCAATTGCTGCTACGTATTCGTTTTGCTGTGCCATGGTATTTATCTTTTTGTGCATACTATTTGATTTCGGTATTTTAGGTTAATCTGTTTGTACTTATTCCAGCCCTCCTCGGGCAGGGCGTTTTTGTAGAATAGCTTAAGTTTCTCTAGTTTCTCTTTGTATTCGTCGAGGCTACCTAGGAGGACAGTGTGTGGCCCAACCCTTGGTATTAGCTCAATATTATTGGAATCATCAACATAAACCTGCGAAATTTGCGCCGACCAAAATTTATCAGAATTTATGTGTTTTGCAAAATCGAAAAGTTTGCAAATGAGGGGTAGAGTCTCCTTGTTGCTATCCTTTGCCCAATCAGTTATCTTAATGTAGGGCTCTATTTTGTAGGGTTCGTCAATATTCCCGTTTATAATCATTACATGTGAAGTAAATTTGCTCGACAGGGGCAGTATTTGTCCTTCCTGGTCAATGTAGTAACTCTCGCCTTTGCGGTTGATTATCCGAACCATAGGTTTTCGTTGCTCAATAATTACGGATAACTTTCCGTTTGATGTTTTATATACGGTTACTTTGCTTGCCGCTTGCATCTCTCCTAGGCTTTGCTCAATTTTTAGCGTGTTTATTATTTTAATAGGTATCCCAATTAAATTTGAGTGATACCGCTCAATTGTTCTGAGTACATCTGCCTTGGTAATAAATGCGTTTTGAAGGCTATCGCTAATTTCGATATTGATGCCACTACAGGTGACCTGATGCTCCCTTTTGCTAACAAACGAAAGGGCAATCACCAGGTACGTTATGGTAAGTACCCATTTTACGAAACCTAATATGGCTCTCTTAAAGTTCATCAATGTCCTCCTTTTCGTAAAGCATTTTTACAATTGGGTCAGCTAGCCTATCAATATTCCCAGCACCCATGGTAATCAAAACGTCAATGCTCATGCTGTTTAGCTCTTGAATGGCATTGCTTAGCGTGCATGTTTTTTTATAGCTACAGTTAACGCGGTTTAAAATAATTTCTGATGTTATTCCGAGTATGGGCTTCTCGCGTGCTGGGTAAATATCGAGGAGTAAGAGTTCGTCTAAAAGGCTTAAACTCTCAGCAAATTCAACAATAAAATCTCTTGTTCTGGAGTATAGGTGAGGCTGAAATACTCCGGTTATCTTCCTGCCTGGAAACATCTCGCGTACTGAAGTAATGGCGGCCTTAAGTTCCTCTGGATGGTGCGCATAGTCATCGATATAAACCGACTTTTTACTCTTGTACCTTAGGTCGAATCGGCGTGCGATACCCTTAAACGATTTTAGACCTTTTTTCAGTAATTCCGTATCAATCCCCCAAACCAATGCTGCAGCCGATGCAGCAACTGCATTCTCAACATTGTACTTACCCGGAACGCCTAGTTCAATTGATTCTATTTTGCCAAATGGGCTTTCTAGCGTAAAGGTGTATAGTCCGTTTTGCTGACTAATACTTGAGATGCAGAAATCGGCATCTTGGGTTGCGGAGTAGGTGTAAACTTTGATATTCTGTTGCTTATTGGCCATATACTCAAGGCCTTTTTTGATGATTAGATTTCCGTTAGGGCTAATCTTTGAGATAAATACGGAGAAGGCATCTTTCACCTCAGCGTGGGTGTTGTAAATGTCCAAATGGTCGGCATCAATAGATGTTATAATGGCCAGATTGGGGGAAAGACTATGGAAACTCCTATCGTACTCGTCGGCCTCAATAACCATTCGGCTGCTATTACTTACAATGAAATTGCTTGAGAAATTTTTTGATATTCCTCCCAAAAAAGCGTTGCAGCTCTGTTCTGTTCCATATAAAATATGCGCCAAAAGAGTTGAGGTGCTAGTTTTGCCATGTGTACCCGCTACTGCAGCAGTTGTGTATTCCTTTGAGATAATTCCAAGGGCTTGGGCTCTTTTCACTAAGGTGAAGCCATTATTATGTAAATAGTTGAGTTCGCCATGGTCTTTGGGAACAGCAGGTGTGTATATAACCAGTGTATCTTTCGAATTGTCAGTTATTTCACTTGGAATATCTTCAATGCTATCGTTGTAATGAATTGCAATACCCTCTTCTTCGAGCGCTTTGGTTAATGCCGTAGATGTGCTGTCGTAACCAGCAACAAATAGCTTATTATGCGCAAAGTAGCGAGCAAGAGCGCTCATTCCAATGCCACCAATACCTATTAGGTAAATGTTTTTTATGCTATTTAGGCTGATGTTCATTATTGTTCTAATCTTTTCGATTTTGTTTTTAAAATTTCACTCTCAACTTTCTGTTAAAATATCACCTTTAAATAATTTACTTTAGGTTTGATAGTTCAAGCACTCTTTGTGCAATCATTTTATCTGCATTAGGCAAGGCCATTTTACTGATATTTTGTCCAAGCTCTTTCTGCTTATCCTCATTTGCAATTAGGCTTAAGGCCTCGTCAGCTAACCTTTTTGGTGCGTCCATATCGGTTACCATAAGGGCAGCATTTTTGTTCACTAATGCAAGAGCATTTTTTGTTTGGTGGTCTTCGGCCACATTTGGCGAAGGCACTAAAATAACCGGCTTGGCAACAAAGCATAGTTCCGATATGGTGCAAGCACCTGCTCTGGATACAACCAGATTTGCCACTGAGTATGCATAATCCATCCTGTTAATAAAATCAAATACCTTAATGTTGGCATAGTCCTTTCCCGCTAACTTTTGCATTATACTGTCGTGGTATAGCTGGCCAGTCTGCCAAAGGAGTGTAACACCGCTTAACTCGGCAAATTTCTCAATGCTGTTAAGGATGCTCTCATTTATGGTGCGTGCACCAAGGCTACCCCCAACCACTAAAATCACCTTACTGCTGCTTGGGATACCGAAAAACTCATGCGCCTCAATAGTTAACGAGTTAACATTATTAAGCCCTTGCCTTATGGGATTTCCTGTTAGTTCAATTTTTTCCTTCGGAAAGTATTTTTCCATTCCTTCGTAGGCTACACATATGGCATTGGCCTTTTTTGCCAAGAGTTTATTGGTGATACCAGCATAGGAGTTTTGTTCTTGAATAAGCGTTGGAATACCCATGCGTTGAGCAACCTTTAGGATTGGGCCGCTGGCATATCCCCCAACACCAACAGCAACGTGAGGATTAAACTCTTTCACAATATTTTTTGCCAACCTCATGCTTTTAAGCAGTTTAAAGGGAAATTTCAGGTTTTTTGCTGTAATCCTACGGTGAAAGCCTACTACGGGCAAAGCCTTTATGCTGTAGCCTGCTGCAGGTACCTTCTCCATCTCCATTCGCCCTTCGGCTCCAACAAAGAGTATCTCAACGCCCTGATTTATCTCCTTTATGGCGTTTGCAATGGATATGGCAGGGAAGATATGCCCCCCTGTGCCACCACCGCTAATTATTATCCTGAGGGTCTTCTCCATCAAATAGTTCCTCCTTATTTTGGCTTCGGCTAATGCTAAGCAAAATGCCGAATGATGCACTTGTAAATAAAAGCGATGTTCCTCCCATGCTAACCAATGGAAGAGGCTGACCTGTTACCGGAATTAGGTTTACAGCCACAGCCATGTTTACCATTGCCTGAAAGACTAATAGTAGGGTTAATCCCATGGCAAGGAAAGCTGGAAAGGTTCGCCTAGCCTTTTTAATTATCAGCCCCGCCCTAAAGAGCAGGACCATATATAAAAATAAAACAAGCACCCCACCAATTATCCCATACTCTTCAATTATTATTGCATAAATAAAATCGGAGTAGGGGTGGGGTAGCATATTTCTCTGTGTGCTGTTACCTGGGCCCTTGCCAACTAATCCGCCGGTGGCAATGGCAATTTTAGATTGTTGTGCTTGGTAGTTTTCATCAATCTTACCCGAAGAGAAGCCTTCAACCCTGTTTTTCCATGTTTGTACACGGTTTACGGAGTTTGTTTGCAAAGCAATAAAAACAAACAGACCTACCAGT